>JAUZPR010000046.1 GCA_030705825.1 Bacillota bacterium
GCCTGAGGGACTTATGAATGACAGACTTCGCACTTTTATTTACGTGCAATCCTCAGGTGCAAATATTCCTTGGATAATAAAGCCGTTCATTAACAAAGGTTTGAATTATGTTGAAGATATAATGAAATTCATTGGTATCAGAAAATTTGAGGAGCTCTTAGCTGACGGGACGGGCACAACAGAGCAGGAAAGACAGGATTCTATCAAAGATTCGGAGAAAAAAATGGATGCAATAATTGAACAAATTCAATTTTAGCAAGATGCTCAACGTTGGCACAATCACCAGTGCGGGTATACAGGGGTTGATAAAGCAACTGGGAAGTGTCCTAAATTTTGTGTTTTTAATATTTATCCAAAGTTACCATAATATTTGAAGGCGGAGATTCACCTTTTGGTCTGGGTGAATTTCTGCTTACAAAACAGCAAATCTCATATAAGCGGGTGCTATGTTTAAATACATTTGATGAAGGTATTATGGATTTTGTCTGGTTACGTTATTATTATATTAATTTTGTGTTCCTTCCTTCTTTTAATACTGATTACTTAGTAAGTACCTTCAAAAAGCAAAGAAATTACTGTAACTGCAATTGTAAAAACAAATAAAATCCAGTAAGATATTTTTCGTGAAAGCGACCAGAAATCAGTTGGGGTTATGTCGTCCGCATTTGCATACACACTTATCCTTAGCTTATTAATCTCCCAAATCACTTTAGGGTATCTTGCCACAATTCCTCCGACAATTGCTAATAATATCGCAATAACACTAATTAACGGTTGAGCCGAAAAGATTATGCACACCAAAAGAATAATAAGTGAAAGCGAGAAAAACACTAACCCTATTATTTTATCGAGACGTGAAGCTGTTAAAGTGTCACTTCTGTCGGACATTCGATTTAGCATACAAGACAATTCCTCATCGCTCATTTTAAGTTTTAGAACAGTTCCACATCCTATGCAACTTTTCGCGTTTTTATCATTTTTGTACCCGCATGAATCACAAATCATAATGTTCACCACTTACAATAAATAATCTTGTTCATAATTTTTTCTGATATTTTAATAATATCAAGATTTTCCCATATAGTCAAAACATATGCTAAACCTAATCATTTTATGTTGACCCAAACATTATGGATGCGTACAAAATAGGCAATACATTCACTGAACGTAAGACTACTCGAACATTTGAATATAGACTTTATTAAGTGGAAGATGCGAAGAGATGACAAATAACATAAATCAAGCCCATAATTTCAGGCAGTTTTCGTTTACACAAAATATAAGATGGTCTCAGCAAAGGGGACATTCCTTCTTTTTTGATAATTAATCCCCTTCATAATTCCAGCCGTTATCCCCGGTGTAAATCATTTGATGTGTCATCCCCCCGTCTACAGTTATATTCTCACCGGTAATAAAGCTGCTTTCGTTACCACATAAAAACAATACTGCCTTTGCAATGTCCTGAGGTTTCCCGACGCGTTTTACAAGGTGCTGCTTCTTGTCTGCCTCTGTATGATTTTCTTCATAATTTTCGTTAAAATTGGCATTTACATCAATCCAACCGGGACTTATACTGTTTACTCTAACTTTACCTGCAAGACTTATGGCAAGTGCATGTGTCAAAGCTGCAATACCGCCTTTGGCTGCAGTATAGCTTTCAGTATCTGCTTGGGACATAAAAGCTCTTGTAGAACAAATATTAACAATTGCCCCATCTTTATTGAAATGCCCAAGGAATAGTTTAGCTAGCATATATGGAGCGGTTATTCCCACCCTTAGTACATAATTAAAGTCATCAAAATCGCAGCCGCTAAGTATTCCTTTTTTGGTTAACATAGCGTTATTAATCAAATAATCAATATTGCCAAAGGTTTCTAATACCTTCTCCGAAAAATTCTTCACAGTTAATTTATCCGAAATATCTCCTTTATAGAAAAGACCTTCCGATCCATACTCCTTTATTTCCTTAAGCACTTTGGCGCCAGCCTCTTCATTAAGGTCTATTATAGCCACCTTTGCTCCCTGCCCTGCAAATTCTCTGGCAATACAAAGTCCGATACCATTAGCCCCGCCTGTAATAACGCAAACTTTATCCTTAAAATTCATGACTATATCTCCTCTATCCAACTTAATGGGAACATTCCTGTTTCTTATATAATTTATATCATCCTTAAGTGTCATCTTTGGATTGCTTTGTCATGTTTGCTGTTTTTCACTGAAAAATTAATTCCGTCCAGATATGAAGCACAGATTTCCTTTACTGTTTCTTTAAGTGATTGAGTCATCCATGGGCCACAGGTTATTGTTATGCTTTCGATTTTGTTCCATTTCACTGGAACCAGCAAAAAATCACACTCACTGAATAAGACATCATCATTTAAAGTCCTGGGGAAGGCAATTATTCTGGTTTCCTTTTCAAAATCCCAGGCGATATCCTTAATTACCCCTACAGGCAGCAGGTCAACCTTTTTTTCATTATTTATATTTAAAATTATGGGATTTTCCTTTTTATACTTTTCACCATAAATTACATCAGTGGCTTTAAGATCAATACTCCAATCCTTGTTAACGATTATTTTTGAATGATCTTTATTCAATATCCCATATGTCTCAACTGCTTCCCCATTCCTATATGCTTCAACAGGCCGGCTTTCATCGAAGAGGCATTCTGCCAGAGGAACCTCCGGTGATTTTTTTATCTCGATCCTTATACCATAGACATCCTTACTATACATATACCAATGGGGTATGTACTCAGATATCCTGTTAGTAAAGCAGCATACAAATACTTTGCTTATAATCTCGGGATCATTAAGATAAAGCTTTTCACTCATATCATTAACCTTATCTATCCTGTTGAATTTCAGATTTTTATTTTTAAGAATACTAACCAAAGCATCAAAGTTGGTGTAATGGAATAACCTGTCCCTGTTGTCGGCAGATTTCATAGCGTTGGAGATTTCCGAATTACCTGCTTGAAATAAAAAGTCCGAAGGCTTGTAGCTCAATATTACCCCACCTTTACAGAATATAAATAATACATTCTCCATAAATTGCCTTTTTCCTTCTTATAAACTAAAAGTGGATATCCTCATTCAAACTCCCCCCACCCCCCTCATAATACTTTACAAGCTTCTACTATGCGCTTACAACATCCTATAAAAATGGCTTTTTCATTGCAAACTCGATGCAACACTCTTCCTGCAACCCTGAATACATATTGTTATACAATAAGAAAGCCGGCTTATTCAGCCGGCTGTTTAGAACCCTACTTATCTTCTTCTTCCAAGCAATCTTAATATGAAAAGAAATAGATTAATAAAATCAAGGTATAATGATAATGCTCCTATTATTGCTACATTTTTTTCCCTGTCTGTGCCGGCATATGCCGCATGAATCTTTTTAATCTTCTGACTGTCATACGCTGTTAAACCTAAAAACACAGCCACACCTATAAAGGAAATTATCCAGTACAACATTTCATTTCTAAGTAATATATTTACTATGGAAGCTATTATAATTCCAATAAGTCCCATAAACAGAAGTGAACCCATGGATGTCAGATCCTGTTTTGTAATTACTCCATAAATGCTCATAAAACCGAAAAAAGCTGCTGTTATTAGGAAAACATATGCAATTGAAAATGTAGTATATGCCAGTAAAATCAATGACATCGTTATACCATTAAGGGCTGAGTATAATATAAAAACGGTTGCTGCCGTTACATACTGCATCCTCATTGTCCTGCTTGACAAATACCAAACCAGTGCCAGTTCAGCTACAAAAAACAGTAAAATTGTAAACCTATTGGCTATAAGATCCAATATTGGGCCTGTAACTGTAAAATAAGCTACGAGACCTGTTATTATCAAGCCCAGGAACATCCATCCATAAACTCTGACATATTGGTGTGCCAGGCTATCTTTCTGTTGAACGTAATAATTATTCTGATTATATTCCATATTGTCCATCCCCTTTCGTCCATTACAAATACCTAAATATATTATACCAAATACAAATTACAAAAATATTAACATTTTCATAAACAATTTTCTATATATTTTATTAGTAACAGTTTTACCATATACCGTTTATCTTTTCCGCAAACCCCTTTATATCCAACTCTCTGGGGACATATATCCTCTTGATCTGATATCTGTCATTATTTTTATAATAAAAACCCTTATCAATCGTTACTGCATAACTGTAATATTTTTTCGTTTCCTGCAGAACAGTTTTATTATAATCTCCAAAAGGATAAGCAATAACGTTAACCGGTTTTCCTGTAAGATCTGTAAGAATTTTTTGGGAGCCTTCCAGTTCCTTGTCCAAATCTCCAATCTTAAGTGTAGATAATTTAGTATGGGAAATTGTATGGCTTTGTATGCTGATAAGGTCGGACATGTTGGATATTTGATCCTTTTTCAAATACTGAGGTTTATCAATAACGTTAGTACAGAGAAAAATTGTTGCCTTAAAATTGAATTCCTTTAAAATGGGATATGCATTTGTATAATTATCTTCATAACCGTCGTCAAAAGTTATTATGACCGGGTTTTTATACTTATCTGCCATAGGTAGTTCATCAAATGAAATCACAGTATAATTATTATCCTTTAAATATTTCATTTGCTGTTCAAATTCAGCCGGAGATACAAAAAGCTCCTCTACTCCATTGATAATATCATCTACTGCATGGTAATAAAGAACAGGTACACCTCCGTCTTTTTTAGCCGGAATTATAGACGGTATGGTTTTTATATCATTTGATAGGACTTGGTTAGCTGCCTGCTTATTATTTTGATAATACTCCATGACAAAATCGGGCAGATAGCTTCCGTCCTGTTCCTGCGGAACGTAATTATTCTGTTCATCTGTATTATTTGTCGGTTCTATATTGTTTTTATCATTGGGCTGATTTGTATGATTAATGTTTGACGTGGTTTGTTTTTTGACATAAGTCTTAAGGTTCGGAGAATCCTTTTTAAGAAATCCTCCGCCCCATACTAACAATAATAGACACAATATAAAAATTAATAAACAAGGAAGTACTCTTTTGATAAGAGTTTTAATCATCTCATCGGTATGAAACGACATGTGGAATTATATCCTTTTCTCATTGTTTATTTGTAAATATCATATCTTTAACCAAGCTGTATATGTAAATGCATAAGCCTTACTTATTATTTATTTTTTCCAACAGGTCTCCTATAAACTCAAACTCATATCCTCTATGATGAAGAAATGAGTAAACCCGTCTGACTATTTTTTCATCCCTCAGATCATATTTGCCGAATTTTTTCCTTACAAGACCTTCCGCAACGGTGTAATCATCTATTTCTATATCTTCTGCGACTTCGTTTATTATATCATTGGAAATACCTTTTTTCTGAAGCTCAATAATAAGCAGTTTCCTGGATTCAGGCTTAAGCTTGCATCTGTCGTAAATATACTTTTGAGCATAAAGCTTGTCATTTAAATACCCAAGAGACTTCAGTTCCTCTATGACCTTATATGACGTTTCATCAGAAAAACCTTCGTTCTTTAGTTTAACAAGCACTTCTTTTTCAGACCTCAGGCGAAGTGACAAAAATCCTACTGCTTTTGACTTTGCTTTCTTGTAGTTATATTCATATTTAATATGATTTATCTGTTCTTCGGTAATATCCTTCATCTCGTACAGGTTCATGGTAAGATAATCCTCTTCATCAATTGAAAAAGAGAATTTATCATCTACATATACCATTAAGCTGTTCTTTATTCTATTGTTTCTTTCTACCGAGGTTATTACCATGCTACCGCCTTCCTGTAATTACTTTTATATATAAAACATCAATTATTATCTGGAAAACAATCTCAAAACCAATGAAAATTCATGTTATACATCCAAATCCGAATCTTCCTCATCATCGTCATCTTCTACATGAGCTTCATTGTTTTTATTAAAAGCCTGACTGAAATTGTCACGTACTTTTTTCTCAAGCTCATCAGTCATTGCCTTGTTCTCTTTAAGATATTGCTTTACATTTTCCCTGCCCTGTCCTATGCGCTGGCCATTGTATGAGAACCATGCACCGCTTTTGTTAACTATATCAAGATTTACTGCAATATCAAGAATATTACCTTCTCTTGAAATTCCCTCTCCATAAATAATATCAAACTCAGCTTCTTTAAATGGAGGCGCTACTTTATTTTTAACGACTTTAGCCTTTGTTCTGTTACCAATTACTTCAGTTCCCTGTTTTATTGATTCTATCCTTCTGATATCAAGCCTTACCGAAGCATAAAACTTGAGTGCCCTACCACCCGGAGTAGTTTCAGGGTTTCCAAACATAATCCCTACTTTTTCACGCAACTGGTTGATAAAGATTGCTGTCGTTTTGGATTTGCTGATAACACCTGCAAGCTTTCTCAATGCCTGGGACATAAGTCTTGCCTGAAGACCTACATGTGCATCTCCCATCTCACCGTCAATTTCTGCTTTTGGAACCAATGCTGCAACCGAGTCAATTACAATTACGTCTATGGCGCCGCTTCTTACCAGCGCTTCGGTTATTTCCAGCGCTTGTTCACCGGTATCGGGCTGAGATACAATAAGGTTATCTATATCTACTCCGAGATTTTTTGCATATGTAGGGTCTAACGCATGTTCGGCATCAATATATGCAGCCTCTCCGCCGGCTTTTTGAGCCTGTGCGACTACGTGAAGCGCAACAGTGGTTTTACCTGAGGATTCTGGTCCGAATATCTCAACTATCCTTCCTCTCGGCAAACCACCAACACCAAGTGCTATATCAAGTCCAATTGAGCCGGTAGGTATAACCTCAACATTCATATGAGAACTTTCACCCAATTTCATTACGGCACCTTTTCCGAACTGTTTCTCTATTTGTCCCAAAGCCATTTCAAGTGCTTTTTTCTTTTCAATCATACGTTAACCCCCTGTCGCGTTATCCCGAACATTTGTTCTTTTCTCATTATATATTATTAATTTTCAGTAGTCAATGAGATTTTGCATTTTTTTACATTTTTTATTTTAATTCAACCTTGCTTCCTTTGCCCATGAGACTTTTCATGCGTCTTGATACCATATTCAGCATGTAAACAACCTCGTCCACCTTTAATAAAATCGAAATTCCTACGTATATGGCGGTTCCTATGACTGCTTCTCCAACAAGATATACCAGCTCGATTACCTTAGAATGCATGGTAAATTTTCTTGTGAAATCAACCGGTACGTATTTATTAACCAGCATTAGCACGGCACCCATTGCCAGAGAAGCCATAACTACCTTGATCAGATATATAGTCAGCTTGTCCAGGTGCATTCCTTGCATTCTTTTATCCAGTATACCTAACAGAACTATAGCGTACAAAACACTTGAAAGTGAATATCCCAGCGCCATTCCTGATGCTCCAAGATTGGTGGTTTTATATAATACAAAGCAAAATACGGTATTGAGAGCTACCGATACAAGTCCTACATACAGGGGCGTTTTTGTGTTGTTGTTAGCATAGAATGCCCTGTTTACAATTGCCACAACTGACTGTGATATCAAAGCTATAGTGAAGAAGGTAAGTATTCTGCTTGTTAATATGACCTTATCGGCATCCATGGTTGCAGACCATTTGTAAATAGCGCTTGTAACCGGAATTCCAAGGACAGCAATTGCCACTGAAGAGGGTATAATTACCATCAATACGGTTTTAAGAGATTTAAGAACCGTATTCTTAAAGGCTTCTAAATTCTTGGTGGCAAGCATTTCCGACAGCGACGGGAGTATGGCTATACCCATTCCTAAAGCGAATATTCCATATGGCAATTGCCATATATCATTTGCATTCTTTAAGGCAGTCACGCTACCGGTTTTGAAATTAGAATTATAGGACTGTGAAATAAGAATATTTATCTGTGCTATTGACGATGCTATCAGTGAAGGTACCGCTAGTACAAGCAGCTTGCGGAAACCGGGATGCTTAAGGTAAATTCCCAATCTGTAATATTTTAGATTTTTCAATACAAATGTCAATTGGAAGAGGAAATAAAGTATTGCACTGAACATGATTCCAAGTGCTATTCTTGTTACACCGTATTTGCTCAGGAATAAAACACTCATTACACAACATACGTTATAAAGCAGCGGGCCGTACGAAGACACGGCAAACCGGTGGTATGAATTCAGAATTCCGTTTATCAAGCCTACCAGCATCATAAATGCAACCGAAGGAAACATTATTCTTGATATTTTTACCGTCAAGGCAGCTGTTTCCTTATCGAAACCCGGTGCGATTGCATGAATAAGCTGGGGTGCAAATATAACTCCCAATATGCTTAATACCGTTATCATAATAGTAGTCAGATTAATAAAGGTACTTACAGCCTTCCACCCATCTTCCTCTTCATTCCTTGCCATGTAACCCGACAATACCGGTATAAGAACTGACGCAATTGCTCCTCCCACAAGTAGCATATTCATAAGATCAGTTATTGTAAAAGACATGAAAAGAGCATCTTTATCACTGGTGTTCAAATAATGAACATTCATTATAAGCGTAGTTCTTACAAATCCAATAATTCTGCTCAATACTGCTGCAGACATTACTATTATGGCAGCTCCCGCCAGTTTTCTTTTTTGTGCATATTCCAAAGGTTTTTCCTCCTGTTATGCGTTAAGACGTATCAAATCAAGTGCGTTTAAAACAGATACATTCCTTATTCGTTCACGGCTTCCCCACAAGTGCAGTTCCTTGAATGAGGCCCCGTTTTTATCCGCTATGGCTACATAAACCAAACCTACCGGTTTTTCAGCCGTAGCACCACCCGGGCCTGCAATACCCGTAATTGAAACTCCTATATCGGTATTCATTTTTTTCATTACTCCCGATGCCATCTCCAAAGCAGTCTGACTGCTGACGGCACCGTACTTTTCAAGCGTTTCGGCCTTAACTCCAAGCTGTGCTTCCTTTATTTCATTACTATAGGAAACTATACTCCCTTTAAAAACTGCCGAAATTCCGGCTACCGAAGTTAATTTTGCAGAAACAAGTCCACCTGTGCACGATTCTGCAAAAGCTACAGTCTTTCCCTTTTTGATAAGCAGTTCGCCTACTACCTGCTCCATGTTCTTTCCTTCAATGGAGTAGACTGCTAAGCCCAGTCTTTTTTGTATCTCCTGAATGGCAGGCTCAATAATTGGAACGGGATCCTCCCTGCTTTCACATTTAGCCGTCAGCCTTATAGTGACCTCCCCATCCTTTGCATAGGTTGCAAGTGTCGGGTTGGTTTGATTGTCGATCATGTCCTCCAACATGTTTTCAACTGCCGATTCTCCTATTCCGAAAATCCTTATAAAACGCGATACTATCTGGATATTTGTTTTTTTCTTCAAATAGTGCATTACTGAGTTTTCAAACATGGGCTTCATTTCTGAAGGTGGTCCAGGAAGCATTATAACTGTTTTTTCACCGTTTTCAATTATACAGCCCGGTGCAGTCCCGTTATTGTTCTCCAATATAATGCAGTCTTCAGGCATATAGGCCTGCTTTAGATTACTTTCAACCATTGGCCTGTTTATTTTTTTAAAAAAGTCCTTTATTCTTTCGGCACTTTCCTGGTGAAGCACCAATTTTCTGCCCATTATTTCAGCAACGGTTTCTTTAGTAAGATCGTCCTGAGTGGGCCCTAATCCTCCGGTCATAATTACTATGTCAGACCTTTTTAGCGCAAGGTCGAAAAATTCCTTTAATCTTATAGGATTATCGCCAGTAACCGTATGAAAAAATACATTTATCCCTGTTTCAGGCAGTTTCCCGGAAATATATTGAGCGTTTGTGTTGGCAATCTGGCCCATTAATAATTCCGTTCCTACTGCAAGAATTTCTGCATTCATTAATATCACCCGTCTTAATACAATTTCTCTTTATTATACCAGTAATAAGCCTTTTTCCGCAACTTAAACAAGACTATAAGAATATAAACGTTTTAAGGTAAAACAAATTTGGTATATATATAATAATTTATTACAAAAATATAGCATGACATTTAATGTACTGATTTGCTGAAACGGAGGCGGAATTTGTGAACATAAAGGGTGCAAAGAAAATTGCAGTAATCGGAGCCGGTTTTGTAGGTTCCACAACAGCCTATACCTTGATGATGAGCGGACTTGTATCTGAAATTGTATTAATTGACCGCAACAGTGACAAGGCTGAAGGCGAAGTAATGGACTTAAACCATGGAATGCCATTCGTAAGACCTGTAAAGATTTATTCAGGTGCAATGTCAGATTGTTCAGGCGCAGATATGGTAATTATAACTGCAGGTGCAAACCAGAAACCTGGCGAGACAAGGATGGACCTTGTAAATAAAAATACCGCCATTTTTAAGGATATTATTGGTGAGCTTGTAAAGTACAATAGAGACTGTCTGCTACTCATTGTTACAAACCCGGTTGATGTCCTGACCTATGTTGCTTTAAAATTATCCGGTTTTCCCAGCAGCAAGGTTATCGGTTCGGGAACTGTACTTGATACAGCCCGCTTCAGGTACCTGTTGGGCAATCATACCGGAATTGATCCTAGAAATGTACATGCTTATATAATAGGTGAACACGGAGATAGTGAAGTACCGACCTGGAGCCTCACGAACATAGCGGGGATTCAAATGGAGGAATACTGCAAAGCCTGTCGGGGCTGCAGGGAATCAATATCCAGGAACGAAATATTCGACAGCGTTAAAAACGCAGCCTACCAGATAATATCCAAAAAAGGGGCCACATACTATGCAGTAGCTCTTGCGGTAAGAAGAATCGTTGAGTCTATAGTACGGGATGAAAATTCCATTCTTACAGTCTCCAGCCTGATTCAAAATCAATATGGTCTGAATGATTTATGTTTGAGTTTACCTACTATAGTAAACAGCAGTGGTGTTGATCATATTCTTGACGTACCCCTTGATGATACTGAAAAAAGCATGCTTCTCAAGTCTGGGACCATGCTCAAGCAAGTAATCGATCAACTTGCACTATAGGATGTCAAAAAATTGACATCCTTTTATATTTCCCATCCGACTTATTCTATTTTCTTGTCATTTCAATCAATATTTAACCCATATTCATTAAAAAATCAAGCTATTGACAAATTTGTGAAAAGATATATAGTTTTTTTTATTTTTTTAATCAATATTTTACATTTAATCTAAACGATTCTTTATGATAGAATCAAATAAGAAAATTTATCCAATCAAAACTATATATGAAAAGGTGAGTTTATGGGAGATAGTATTAAAGCGTTGAAAGATATCGTAAATAATATCGAAAAGGTAATTGTAGGCAAGCATGAAGCAATTGAACTTACTCTTTTATCACTTATTTGCAAAGGGCATGTATTGATCGAAGATGTTCCCGGTGTCGGTAAAACCAGTCTTGTATATGCTCTGGCGAAGTCCATAAACGCATCCTTTAAGAGAGTACAGTTTACACCTGACATTCTGCCTTCAGATATAATGGGCTTTTCGATGTACAACCAAAAAACAAATGAATTTGAATACCGTCCCGGAGCCATTATGAGCCAGCTGGTTCTGGCTGATGAAATAAACAGAACTTCTCCTAAAACCCAGGCGAGTCTCCTTGAGGTTATGGAAGAAAACCAGGTGACTGTTGACGGTACAACTTACAAGGTTCCGGAGCCCTTTATGGTTCTGGCTACACAAAACCCGATCGAATATCTTGGAACATTTCCTCTGCCTGAAGCTGAGATAGACAGGTTTTTCATGAAAGTTTCGATAGGCTATCCAAATCAGGAAGATGAAAAAATAATACTATCCAGATTCTGTCTTGCTGATCCCCTTGATACGCTGGAACCGGTTGTCGCCAGTGAAACCATCCTTGCAATTCAGGAGGAGGTTAAAAAAGTTCATGTCGAATCATCTTTGAACTCATATATTGTCAATATCGTAAGCCAAACCAGAAGGCACTCGGATATAACCCTTGGCTCCAGTCCGAGAGGTTCCCTGTCCTTATACAGAGCAGCACAGGCCTGGGCGTTTTATAACGGCAGGGATTACATACTTCCCGATGATATCAAGAAAATGGCTGTTCCCGTACTTTCGCACAGAATCATTCTGAAACAGGAAGCCAAGCTTAGGAAGGTTTCACAGGAGGATATTATCAAGTCTATCATCGACAATACTCTGGTACCGGTGGTAAGCAGCCATGAAAAAAAATAGGATTATCTTTTGTGTGTTTTTCTTTTTGTCAATAATATTTATATTTAATTACGGAGGAATGGTGCCTTACGTTATTTTCCATATAGCAATCGCACTGCCTCTGTTATCTTTCCTGTTCACACTAATAGCCTTTTACCATTTCAGGTACATTCAGGCTATGGATAAAACTCAGGTTGTCAAAGGCGATACAATAAACTACACAGCAGCAATATATAACAGTGATATATTTTTGTACCCATTTATAAAAATCAAGTTTTACGGGGATTCTACCCTGTTCAAAAAACAGGTGGATGAGAAAAGATTTTCTCTTTCACCTTTTAAGCGTAAGGAATATGCATTTCAGCTTTTGTGCAAATACAGGGGTTATTATGAAGTAGGTATTGAATATATAGAATTCACCGACTTTCTTGGAATACTCAGGCTTAAATATTCCATAAAGGAAAACAAGCCCATATGTGTTCGCCCAAAAATAATCTACATAGACAACCTGAATATAAGAACAAACTGTCTTTCTGAAGTAAATACCGATATCAGCGACAAATTCAAGGACACGACAACCATATCCGATATCAGAAAATTTGTTCTTGGAGATACTTTTAAAATGGTACACTGGAAGCTTACCGCCAAAACCAATCAGCTTATGGTAAAGAATTTCCAGGGTACTACCGATCTTTCAACAGTTCTTGTGCTTGATTTGAAGAAAAACCAATATTCTTATGAACAGAATATTATCATCGAAGATAAGCTTATCGAATCCATAATTGCCGTTGTCCGTTACTGCCTTGCAAATTGGATACCCATTAATCTGGTATTCTACAAAAACGGTATTGAAGATATTGAAGCAAAAAATCTTCTGGACTTTGAGAGGATTTATAATCTGCTTTCAGAAATAAGGTTCAACCAAAATGTTGCTGTAAATGATCTAATCGACGTTTATCAGAAAAACAACATAAATAACACCAGTATAATGATTTTTACGTCAAATGTTGACTATGATTTGTGTGACTGGGCCAACAGGACCAGACTATCCGGGTTTGAACTCAGCCTGTTCTATGTTTCCCCTTCCGAGGCAACCGAAACAAAAGACAAGGAAGCTGATAGCATTATGGCTTATCTCCCGGAAATAGGAGTAAACTCATATAAAATAAATATCAATGATGATATTAAAGCAGTTATTGGAAGAAGAGCATCCCAAGCGGTTTAGCAAAACAAGCATTCATCTGTGAATGAAGAATTTACACAACAATTTAATTTGTACGACTGGAGGAAGAAATGAAATCCAAACGTATTCTGAAAATCCTAGTTGAATATATACCGGCAATAATTTTGAGCTTTAGTTTGGTTTATGCACTCACCACATCTCTCAATTTCACCTTCAGCCCGTTCTTTATACTTTTGTTCAGTTTTCTGCCTTTTGTTTTGTTCTCTCTGATATTTTTCAACAAGATATCAGTACTTGTGACAATAATAACAGCATCGGCAGCTGTGATTGGGTTGGTTGCATATTTCTCTGCTGCAGACCTATGGTATAGAGTTTATTACGATGTAACCGTATTCTTTATATGGACTAACAATTATATCAACGGTGCCCAGGAGTTCGCGTCCGGAAATGCAATTATAATACTGTCCTCAATAGCTTTAATTTCCGGCTTGCTTGCTTATATTTTTGCAATAAGAAAATTCAAATTTTCTCTTCTTTTTATAATAGGTTCGGCTGTTTTCGTCATACAAGGTATTATGGGTTGTTTTTCAAGCCCATCCTCACTTTTTATTTTTTCGGTTATAGTAATTTACTACTATATTAAAAAGATTTATATTAAAAACTCACAATCACCCAATGAATATATCAAACCCGGGTTTTTGGTGCTCTATGTTATACCATTTGCAATTATTGCTGTATTGGTTTCCTTTGCTTTGCCTAAAAGCTCAGAGCCCGTTCATTGGGAATGGCTTGACAGGCAGTATGATGCCCTTATGGAAAAATTGCATAAAAATAGTCCTATTGATTTTACAATTGATTATTTCAATATTTCCAAAGCAGGCTTCGGAGAAGGAAACAATGTTCTTGGTGGCAGAGTCCGCCTGAACAAAACTGTTGTTCTTAAGGTTGACGCCAAAAGGCAGCTATATCTCCGCGGAACTATCAAGGACATATATATTGGCAATGCATGGCAGACCACAGTTGAACTGAAATCGCCCTTCAATAGTGACAGGAATCCTTTAACTGAGCAGGTCAGCGACGCACTTGCTGCATTTACCCGTTACAATAATCTTTCATCCGATTTGTCAAAATATTTTTATAAAGATGATGTTACTGTCACTTATCAGAACATTCTGACAAAATCCTTGTTTGTTCCGGCAAAAGCAAACAACATTATCATAAAGGATAAAAAACCTAAATTCGAATTTACACATTCGGGTGACTTTTCATCCAATATTCCTCTTAGAAAGAATTTCAAGTATACAATGACGGTGTATACTCCGAAATATAATGAAGCATCGCTTAAAGCAATATTAAATTCATGCAAACCTGGTATAACCTATGATCTTTTGAAGATTCAGATTCAGAACTACAACCGTGAATTGGGCTTTGATTTTATAACCCGGAATCAATCAGGAACAGGCTATACTTATAACGACAGGCTTACTCCCGATATTCTTAAGAATATGTGGGGATTAAGCAGTCTAAAAGCTAACTTTGATGATCTTAACAGCATCTACTCCCAAAATCTCCAGCTTCCCCAAACCCTACCGAAAAGAGTACGGGACCTTGCACTTTCCATTACATCTTCTTGTAGCACAAACTATGAAAAGGCAAAAGCCATTGAAAATTATCTGATAAAGAATTATACATATACTCTGGACCCTCCTTCTTTGAAAAGAGGAAGTGATTTTGTCGATAACTTCCTGTTCAAATCAAAAGAAGGCTACTGTACTTATTTTGCCTCTGCTATGACTGTTCTAGCCAGGTGCTGCGGAATTCCGGCAAGATATGTTGAAGGATATATACTTCCCGCCAGTGCTAACAAATCCGGAATATACGCGGTAACAAACGAATATGCCCATGCGTGGACAGAAATATATTTCGAAGGCTTTGGTTGGGTTCCGTTTGAACCGACACCTCCTTTCTACGCGAGTTTTTACGCAAAGCAAACAAACGTGAAATACAGCAGCAGTATGAGGAATAATCCCTATTACAAGGATTATATAGATCAGCTTAAGAGACTGGCAGCAATGAGAGGAAACAACACTGTCGATGATCCCTTGACTGGCAGCAGCAGCGGTATTACAAATATACTGTCAATCATGGGAATATCAATAATAGTCATATTATCTTTATTTGGCATACTGATATTATCAAACATTATCAGAAGGAAAGCCAGGCTGCTTCACTACTTAAGGCTGAATGCCCGTGACGGCGTCATAAGCTTTTATGAATATTACCTGAAGGTACTATCTAAAATGGGTTACCCCATCAAACCGGGAGAAACTGTTTATGATTATTCACAGAGGCTTAATGCTGAAACATCTTCAATTATAAATGATATTGCCAATCAGCCTGTTGAAAACAACATAAAAGTTAGTAATGTTTCGGTAAAACAAGGTGCAAACTCATATTTTTCAGAAATCACTGAAATCTTTGTTCTTGCCAGATATGCAGAATATGAGATAACCATAGATGACAGGAACAGGGTTTTTGATTTCAATTCCTACCTGTTTGAGAGGGTAAGGAAACAGATGAGTCGGCTTTGGTATTTCATAAATATTTATATATTGGGACGCTTGTAGCAGATCTTGAATAGCTGTTCTGTTTAGTTGGCATTCTATATTTAAAGATTAAAAGTCTTATATATGAATAACAGAAACAGAACGGCTGATGTTATGTCAAAAAATCTAACGGATAAACAAAAAACCTATATTGAAGCAGTATTGCTTCTTTTTATCATCCTATTTGCATTATTGCTAAGATTGCTTTTTACATTTGGAATACCCAATAATGTAATGTCACCCGACGAAAAAAATTATGATGCCATGACCAGACAACTGCTGGATACAGGTGTTTTCGGATATATGAGTGTCAAACCCAACGCATATGTAACACCCGGATATCCACTTTTCTTAGCTGCTGTTTATGCAGTATTCGGATATAACCCGACGAGTCCGCTGATGCAGGTTAAAATTATCCAATCGGTAATAAGTGCCGTGACTTGCTTAATTGTATACTTAATAGGAAAAAAAGTCAGGAATAAGTTTACCGGCTTTATTTCGGCTTTGGTTTATGCCATTTACCCTACCTTTGCATGGTCATCATCGCTTATTCTTACAGAAGTACTGTACAATTTCTTTTTCCTGCTGTATTTTTACCTACAGCTTTTAACCCTTGAAAAGAAGTCCAAAACTTTCTCGATGATTTGTGGAATAATTTTTGCCGCAGCAATACTGATCCGTCCTCTTGCTTTTCCTCTCCTTGTGATTCCTTATATTTACTACTTTTGGTTTGTTTCGAGAAATAGATATATTATAAAGCTTTTCGGTTATTCTCTGCTTGGTTCATTGGTTTTAATGGTTCCGTGGTGGGCAAGAAATATAATAAGTACTCACAGATTCATACTTTTAGCTACACAAACTGGTAATCCTTTACTGGCTGGTGCATTTCCCTATTTTGAAAAAATGAATACCTCGGTTACACAGTTCAAGGATCAGCTGAGCGGCGGGCTGCAGATAATTATAAACGGGTTTTTGACTCAGCCGTTGTTATATTTGAAGTGGTTTACAATAGGAAAGCTTAATATTATTTTTTTCAAGCCCTGGTTTTATCCCGGTAACAATTTTAGCTTTCTAGGTTCAATTGTGCCAATTCATTATTTTATAATTGTCCTCGGATTTATTGGCTTGTTATTTTGGACTGTCAGGAAAAACGTGAGATTTTTTGCAGTTTACACAATCATGTTAACCTGTCTTCAGCTTGTTTTTATACCCGAACCCAGGTATGCCTATTCGATAATTCCATTTCTGATAATTGCGGCTGCTTGTTTGCTGGACTATATTTTTTTTAGATCCCGTGAAAAAGCACCCGGATATTAAGGTATTTACTTTTCCCAACTTTGACATAAAAAAAGATAAGGCTGATAAAAGGTTTGCTAAACCTGCATCAGCCTTGCTTTAAGTCCTATCTCTATTCTCTTCAGATAATATTATGACCTTGGTCTTTGGGGTATAATAGCCCATGCAATAATATAAGCAAGAATACCGCTGCCTCCAACAAAGGCGAATATAACCCATAAAAGCCTTATTATTGTACTGTCGACATCCAGATATTCACCTATACCTCCACAGACACCACCGATTTTTTTATCGGTATCCGAAAGATATACTCTTCTTCCCATAAGTTTACCCTCTTTAATGTGTGTTTATAAAAGTATACGTGATGACAAAATATTTGTCTGAAAATTTTTTTTACAGATCATAAACTTCTTTTGAAGAAAGTACTTTAATATTGTTTTTCTTTAAGACTTCAATAGCCCTTTCAGGATCTTCAACTCTTAAAATGACAAGAGCGTCGGAAGATTTCTTGCCTACAAATGCATACATGTACTCAATTCCAATCGATTGATTCTCAAGTACCTGCAGGGCAACGGCAAGTCCACCCGGCTTATCTGCTACAGCTATTGCGATTACACTGGTACAACTCATAGTAAAACCATTTTCCTGTAAAATCTGTTCCGCTTTTTCCGGTTGATTTACTATGAGTCTCAAAATACCGAAGTCTGTTGTGTCTGCAATGGACAACGCGCTGATATCAATGTCATTTTCACCAAGGCTTTTCGTCACTTCAGCCAACCGCCCCGACTTGTTTTCAAGAAAAACTGAAATTTGTTCTACCAGCATAAAAACACCTCCGCTATTATAGTTGACAGTTGATAGAGGACGGATGACAGTTACTAGTCCTTTATCAACTGTCTAAAAGGTTTTATAATATCTTATATCTTACGTTTGTCAATAACACGCTTTGCCTTGCCTTCGCTTCTTTCGATAGTTTTTGGTTCAACAAGCTTAACTTTGGCATTAATACCTAGTGTACCTTCAATTTCTTTCTTTATGTGCCTTTCAAGATCCTCTATCCTTTTTACCTCATCAGAGAACATATTCTGAGTCATTTCCACCCAGATTTCAAGAGAATCAAGATTATCCACCCTGTCAACTATCAGCAGATAGTGAGGGGCTGTTTCCCCAATTTCAAGCAGTACACTCTCTATCTGGGACGGGAATACATTGACTCCTCTGATAATAAGCATGTCATCGCTTCTTCCTGAGACCTTACTCATTCTGACAGAAGTTCTTCCGCAGCCGCAGACTTCATTATTCAAGGTTGAAATGTCTCTAGTTCTGTATCTGATCAGAGGCAGACCTTCCTTTGTTATTGTAGTAAATACCAATTCACCCTTTGAACCGTAAGGCAAAACCTCCTGAGTCTCAGGATCGATTATTTCGGGTATGAAATGGTCTTCCTGTATATGCATGCCATTCTTCAAATAGCAGTCGCATGCAACACCGGGCCCTATAATTTCGCTTAATCCATATATATCTATAGCCAGTATGCCTAATCTTTCTTCTATTTCTTTTCTCATGCTTTCAGACCAGGGTTCGGCACCGAACACCCCTGCTCTAAGCTTCAGTTCATTTTTCTTAATTCCAAGTTCTTCCATTTCTTCTGCCATGAAAAGTGCATAAGACGGAGTGCAGGCAAGCAATGTGGTTCCAAAATCCTTCATGATCTGAAGCTGCCTTTTGGTATTACCGCCTGAAATAGGTATTACAGAAGCACCTATCCTTTCAGCTCCATAATGTGCTCCCAAACCTCCGGTAAACAAACCGTACCCATAAGCTACCTGAATAACAGATTCCTTGCTTCCGCCTGCATTGGTATAGGTTCTGGCCATAACCTCTGCCCAGGTGTCAAGGTCCTTTCTAGTATAGCCTACAACAGTCTGTTTTCCTGTAGTACCTGATGAAGCATGTATTCTGACTATTTCACTGAGCGGTACTGCAAACAAACCGTAAGGGTAATTATCCCTTAAATCCTGTTTTGTAGTGAACGGAAGTTTTTTCAAGTCCTCCAGGGATTTAATATCGCCAGGTTCGATTCCTGCCTGCTGCATCTTATTACGGTAAAAAGGAACGTTAAAGTATACTCTTTTTACGGTATTTATGAGCCTCTCTGTCTGAACCCTGGTCATTTCGTCTCTCGACATACATTCATATGTCGGATTCCAGTACTGCATACATTTCCCTCCCTACTTTTCTTTAATATATACAGCCCACTACATTCACACCCCTGGAATGGCTTTCAGGGATTACGGAAAACATCCGCCCCACACAAAAGCTTTATAGGCCAAAATAAAAGTTGAGAGTTTAGAGTTCAGAGTTGAGAGTTTAATTCTCAAATAAGACCCTAAAACCCAGCTTAAATATCATAAAATACTAATTGTATCTATCTTAAAACTAAGCTCTTTACTATGAACCCCGAACTATGAACTCCAAACTCCAAACTCCTAACTAACTTCGTACCCTGCTTCAAACGCTTTTATATTTACGTCCAGAAACTTCGCCGGAACGGTTTCTTTTATGGCTTCCAGCCATACTTCCTTTTCTATATCCGTCCTTTTGGCCAGAACCCCTATAAGTACCAGATTCACTGCCTTTGTATTTCCGCATTGCTTTGCAATGTTCAGTGCATCCAGAGATACTGTTCCCTTGTAGTTCTCTTTCAGCTTTTCAATTATACCCTTCGGATATTCGGCTTTTCCTGTTATAACAGGCATTGGATTTATCTTCTGCTCATTGGTAATCAGATTCCCGTTATCCTTTAGGTAATCTATCCAGCGGAGTGCTTCCAATTGTTCAAAGGCCATGATAATATCTGCTTCACCTTTTTCAATCAACGGAGAATATACCTTTTCCCCCATCTTGACATAGGTTACTACACTTCCGCCTCTTTGTGACATTCCGTGAACTTCGGATACCTTTACATCATAGGATTTCTTTATACCTACAGTTCCGAGAATTCTGCTTGCAAGCAGTGTTCCCTGCCCACCAACGCCTACTATCATTATATTCAAATTATTCATTATCATCACCGTCTTTCCCAATTGCACCAAAGTTGCAAACTTTGGTACACAACCTGCAGCCAACGCACAAGTCTTCATTTATTTCTATACGGTCTCCGAGATCTACTATCGCAGGACAGCCTACCGACATACAAAGCTTGCATTTCTTGCATTTGTCGGATTTTATAGTTAATGCACCTTCATATTTAACATACTTTAAAAGTGCGCACGGTCTTTGAGAAATAATTACCGAAGGTTCATCAACCTGGGTTTCCTCTCTTACCACCTTTTCAAATTCCTTTATATCAAAAGGATCGGCAACCCTGACTCTATCTATTCCCACAGCATTTGCCAGTTTCACAAGGTCAACCTGTCTTGTCGGTTCACCTTTTATAGTATATCCTGTCGTCGGGTTGTGCTGATGTCCTGTCATGCCAGTTATTGAATTGTCAAGAATTATAACCGTAGAACAGCCTTTATTATATACTATATCTATCAAACCGGTAATTCCTGAATGTATAAAGGTCGAATCTCCTATTACGGCAACAGTCTTTTTACCGAATTCCCTGCCCCGTGCCTTTTCCATACCGTGAGCCGCGCTTATACTGGCACCCATACATATACATGTATCCATTGACTCTGTAGGAGGCAGCGCTCCAAGTGTATAGCAGCCGATGTCACCACTTACAGTCAGCTTCAGCTTTTTAAGCACATAATACATTCCCCGGTGAGGACATCCCGGACACATTACGGGTGGCCTTACCGGAACATTCAAATCTATTTTCCGGTTTATTTCGGTTTTTGTATTCAGCATCTTTTCCTTTATAATAGCTGCACTTAATTCACCAATTACAGGCAAAAGGTCTTTTCCAATTACCTTTATACCCATTTTTCTGATCTGATTTTCAATGAACGGTTCAAGCTCCTCTACTACATATAATTCCTTGACTTCAGCTGCAAAATCAGATATAAGCTTTTCAGGCAGAGGATAAACCATGCCTATCTTAAGGAATGACGCATCCTTAAATGCTTCTCTTGCATACTGATAGGAAATCCCGCTTGTAATAATCCCAATATCCTTGTTTCCCCATTCAATTTTATTCAGATATGAATTATTGGAATATTCCCTCAGAGCGGCCATTCTTTTTTCAACTTCAATATGCCTGAGTTTAGCCATGGCAGGCATCATTACATATTTTCCGAAGTTTTTACAGTAATCCTTAAGCTTGTATTCCACTTTTTCCCCGGTTTGAACCAGACTCTGTGAATGAGCTATCCTTGTAGATAAACGTACGATTACCGGGCAATCATAGGTTTCGCTTATTTCAAAGGCTTCCTTTACGTAATCCTTGCATTCCTGGCTGTCTGCGGGCTCAAGCATAGGCACTTTGGAGGATCTGGCATAAAATCTGCTGTCCTGTTCATTCTGAGAACTGTGCATGCCGGGATCATCTGCAACCATAATTACAAGACCACCGTTAACACCGGTGTAGGACGCTGTAAAAAGAGGATCTGCAGCAACATTCAAGCCAACATGCTTCATTGAACAAATGGCTCTTGCCCCTGCTATGGACGATCCTACAGCCACCTCAAGTGCAACCTTTTCATTAGGAGACCATTCGGAATAAATTTCATCATATTTAGCAATATTTTCTGTGATTTCAGTGCTGGGAGTGCCAGGATAAGCTGTGGCAACAGTAACTCCTGCTTCATATGCTCCTCTGGCAACAGCTTCATTACCGAGCATTAACTTTTTCATCAGTTGGACCTCCAATTAAATTTTTCTACTTATTTAACCCTGTTGGTTTATATTTATTAAAATTATCAATATAATATTTCTGGAAATAGAATGTAACTAATAAAAGCTTTTCTATATTATAAATTATATATGCTTTAAAGTAAAGAAAAGCGCCTATGATCAACGCTTTTCTTTGTATAATCAAACTTATTGGTTTCTTAGATCTATGACTCGTTTGGCTTTTCCTGTAAATCTCTCTATTGATTTGGGTTCAACCAGCTTTACCTTGGCATCGATCTGCAAAACAGTTTTAAGCTTTTGCCTAATTAATTTTTCCAGTGCCTCGAGTTCGCTGAACTTTTCAAGTATCTTTCCATCTATAAGCTCTACATGGACCTCAAGTTCGTCCATAAATCCCTTTTTTCTGACCAGAAGCTGATAGTGCGGGCCTATATGATTCATACCTACGAGTACACTTTCAATTTGAGACGGAAATACATTTACACCACGTATAATAAGCATATCATCTGTCCTGCCAAGAACCTTGTTCATTCTCAGGCTGGTTCTTCCGCATTTGCACGGTTCGGGATTCAATATGGTTATATCCTTTGTCCTGTACCTGAGCATTGGAATTCCTTCCTTTGTCAGTGTTGTAAGCAACAGTTCGCCTTTTTCACCATATCCTTTTGTTTTGCCTGTATCTGAATCAATAATTTCAGGATAGAAATGATCTTCATTTATGTGCATACCGCATTGGCAATAACATTCACCCGAAACTCCAGGTCCAGAAACCTCACTTAAACCATAGTTTTCTGTAGCCAGAATACCCCAGCGCTTTTCTATTTCATTCCTCATCTCCGGAGTATGTCCTTCTCCGCCGAAAAGTCCCAGTCTTAGTTTGTGCTTACCCTTTGTAATTCCCTTTTCTTCGGCAAGTTCTGACAAATACAGTGCATACGACGGTGTACCCACAATAATTGTCGTACCGAAATCCTGCATAAGCATAAGCTGCCTTTCGGAGTTTCCGCTTGAAGCCGGAACAACTGTTATTCCTGCTTTTTCCAGTCCATAATGCAGTCCGAAGCCACCTGTGAAAAGGCCGTACCCGAATACAACCTGGGCAATATCCTCATCGGTACCGCCGGCTGCAGTTACCAA
>JAUZPR010000047.1 GCA_030705825.1 Bacillota bacterium
ACAGATCAGAGTGATTTGCTTACCGAACTGTTTAAGGCAAAAGGAATAGTTATAGGCAGCTGTACTGTGAATAATACTGTTTTACGTTCAATAGCTGCACTTTTGGACGAAATAAAAGGGCATAAATTAAAAAACAAATTCGGTGCTGCATTTGGAAGTTTTGGCTGGAGCGGAGAAGCGCCTGTAATTATTAATAATGCATTGGAACAGTCGGGTATTGAGACGCTTGGTGAAATTATAAAGTTCAAATACCGCCCGACATTGGAAGAACTGGACACCTGTAGGGAATACGGAAAAAAATTGGCTTTGAAAATAAAACAGTAATACACATTCAATATGAATACTAATTTTATCTAAAATGCAACAAAAACCACTAAATACATTTAGTGGTTTTTTATATATATTTTGCTTTAATTATATATTATGATTTTATATATATTCATAATACAATTGATAAATTTCATTGCAGATAAAGGGAAAACTTTAAATGGAGGGCTTCCGTGGAATTCAATGAAATAAAAATATTGACTGACAGAATCAAAACCAATATATCAAAAGTAATTATAGGCAAAGATGACACTATACAACTCATTTTGATAGCATTAATCTGTTCAGGACATATCCTGCTTGAGGACATACCCGGAGTGGGCAAGACTATGCTCGCAAAATGTCTTGCAAAATCTGTAAGCTGTGATTTCAAAAGGGTTCAGTTCACGCCCGACCTTCTGCCATCTGACTTGACCGGTATCAATTATTACAATCAAAAGGAATGTGAATTCGTTTTCAGGCCAGGGCCCGTTTTTACAAACATAGTTCTTGCAGATGAAATTAACAGGGCTACTCCGAGAACACAGGCAAGTCTTTTGGAATGTATGGAAGAACGGCAGGTAACAGTGGATGGTGATACAAGGGTTTTAGGCAGGCCTTTCTTCGTTATTGCCACACAGAATCCCATAGAGACTCAGGGTACATTTCCACTGCCTGAAGCTCAGCTGGATAGGTTTTTTATGAGACTTAGACTTGGATATCCTTCAAAATCCGAATCAAAAGCAATTCTTGACAGATTTATAAATGCAAACCCATTTGCTTATCTCGAAAGCGTCGCGGATATACAGGATATTTCGGATGCGCAGGATTCATATTGTAATGTAAAAGTTAATGACGCAGTTAAGGATTATATAGTTAACATAGTAGAAGAAACCAAGAAATATGAAAAAATAGCTCTCGGTATTAGTCCGAGGGGATGTCTTTGCCTGATGAAGGCATCACAGGTCATGGCAATTTTAAACGGTAGAGATTATGTTATTCCTGACGATGTAAAAAAACTTGCAAAGCCGATACTTGCACACAGATTGATTTTGAAAGGCCATTATATGAATTCGGAATCTGCAGCAGCTGAATCGGTTATGGATGAAATTTTGCAGAACGTGGCTGTACCTCTGGAAGATATACAGGACAAGGGTTGATTGTATGAAGGTTATAGTTCTTGTATTACTGGTGATACTGGTAATAGTTTTACAGGATAGGATCCTTAGAAGAACTGCAACCCGCAAACTCGATTATGAATGCAGGTTCAGCAAGCAGGAAGCTTATGAAGGTGAAATCCTGTATCTTCAGGAGACAGTTCAGAATAGAAAGTTCCTACCAGTTCCGTGGTTAAAGGTTGATATACATACATCCTGCTGGCTGGATTTTGCAGGAACAAATTCGGTCGTGACACAAAGCGGCAGAAGGGTAAGCAGCAGTTTTGTATTAGGAGCCAGAAAAAAAGTAATAAGGAATTGGAAGGTGCTTTGTTTAAAACGAGGACTTTTTACTATAGAGAATGTAACCTTTGTATGGGGTGATTTATTAGGCACATCCAACAGTTCTGCAGCCAAAAGTGTTAAGTCATCATTAATGGTTTACCCCAGTCCGGTTAATTTGGAGAATATTCTTGTACCACTTAACTATCTTCAGGGAGATACAATAGTTAAACGTTTGATTATTGATGATCCGTTTCTGGTTTCAGGCATAAGGGAATATTCGGGCTACGATCCGATGAACAGGATTCATTGGCAGGCTACTGCTAAAGCAGGAAGGCTAATGGTCAAAAAAAATGATTTTACTTCCCAGCATAAGATACAGGTAATTTTAAATATCCAGTCGTCAGAATACGAATTCGATGAGGTTTTTGACAAACCGATGATTGAACTGGGAATAAAGGTAGCGGCAACAGTATTTGACAGGGCACATAGGCTTGGAATTCCAATATCATTCAATTGTAACGGGTGTTTGTATGATACACCGGATAAGACTATACAAACCGATATTGAAGCAGGAAACCAACATTTCCAAAGGCTCATGAAAATACTTGCTATGCTTGAATTAAAAAAGGTTGTTGATTTTGATAATTTCATATCGGATTTTGAAAACAGGTCCGGTGACAGTGAAATAATTGTAATTACTTCTTATATAAACGATAATATTTTCAATGCTATCAGAAAAATCGGGAGGTTCAGAAATAATCTTAAAATCTTTATATTGGACAGGTGTGTAAGTACAAAAGGGATACCGGGAGATATGGATGTGTATATTTTGAATGGAACGGAGGATTATGCAATAAATGAGAAGAAGCATTAAGGTAAACATTCTTAAAATTGCTTCGCTTGCCGCCGTAGTTTCTTTTTTGTATACATTGGAAATATCCTTGAGATATATCCTATTCAAAAGTACCGGAGGACTATTGGGCTGTTCCTATCCTGTAATAGTATTTGTTACCGGCTGTATCGCCGGAAGTGTTCTTACGGCAAAAGGCTCGGAATTAATGACCAGGTTAATGTCAAAGCCATCTGCAAGAGTATTTTTTCAGAATGATGTACAGAGATGGATATTTGAGAAAAGTTTAACTTATTCCAGCGTACTTGTACCAGTTTTGTTTACAATAGTACTTTATGCAGGCAGCAGAAGAATATTGTTTGAAACCATAACGGCTGCAGTGTTTTATATATGGGGTATCACCAAGCATAACAAGGAATATTATCAGGTACTTGACCGGAATAATATAGTTTTTGGAAGTTCAGTTAGCGCCCTGGCTCTGTTTTTGTCAGAAGTTGTTCCTGGAATGGGGCTTATAACGCCAAATTTATTTGCAAGTGCATATATTTTTGTTTTTATCCTTTTTATAACGAGAAACCAGTTCAATCTGGAAAGAAATATATATTCAAGGAGGGGTTCGGATAAATCTGCTGCGTCGATAGAAATAAAAAGAAGGAATATTATTTTTACTGCTGTGATTTTTTCGATTACAGTAATAATTTTTAATATAAGAAGTATATATGAATTTATGGCTTTGGTAGTCAGAAAAATTATAGCTGTGATTTTACTTACCATATACTACCCGATTAAATTTGTAAATGGCTTGTTGGATAAAAACGGTGTTCAAAGTACCGGACTGAATGATGCAGCTTCAAATCTACAACATAAGTCAACCAAAGGTTCGGTGTTTTTCGAGGCACTTTATATTGTGCTTCTGATAGCGGCACTGCATTTTATTATCAAATATATAATGAAAAGGCGCAAACGGATTTCAAATTTTTTTTCGAGGCAATTAAGAGCAATTATTAATATCTTGAGAAAACTAACGGTTAAAGTTAATCCAACCGTCTATGAAAAACCGGTAATTTTAGATTACACCGATGAGGTTGAAAATATTACAAAGTCAGGCATGAGTAGAAATAGAAAAGGCAATACCCGTGATGGCATCACATATGGGATAAATGCTAAAAGAATCAAAAACCCTGTACAAAAGGTCAGATATATATACTGTAGCTTAGTAAACTCGCTTTTGGATAAAAATGTCGGCATCAACAAGTCGGATACTGCTAGAGACATATATATCAAGGCAAATTCCTACAAGGATCTTGGCAGTGATCTTGACGATATTACTAAATTATACGAAAAGGTCAGGTATGCGGACAATATACCGACTTTAGAAGAAATTGACTTGTATGAGAAGGAATATTCAAATGCAGTAAAACAATTAAAAAGGAAAAACCCCCATAAAAGATAATCAAAACATATAATCTGTCAGATAAAAAGATAAAACACAGAACCGTTTTGATTATCGTTTGGATAAATTTTATAGCCATATTTTAGTTTGACCTTCCGCAACAGGAGGGTATTTTTTTTGTTACAGTTCTTGTTTTGTCCTGCAAGTATTATAATTATATGTATAAGGTCAACCGGGTTTCCAATAGGTCTTAAAGATCGGAAAATATTGATAATGTGCTTGGCTTGGCATTTAACAAGGCTTTGCCTCTTATTCCAGATAAAACAATTGTATTAGAGAAAATTAAAGGTTATAATTATGAAGACTAACTGGGGAGAGCTTAATTACCTGTGGTACATGCATTAAGGCTTCAGATTTATATTCAATAACAGATAGGATTTGTACGTAAGGTATTTGAAATTTATTTTGTTTATTTATGAGGGGTTGGTCAAATGTCTGATATAAAAAAAGTGATAAAGAAGCAGGTTCTTCCGCTATTGCCTTTAAGAGGCTTAACAGTGTTTCCTCAAATGATACTCCACTTTGATGTGGGTAGAACCAAATCCATAAAAGCACTGGAAGAAGCTATGATAAATAACCAGCTGATTTTTTTGGTTACCCAAAAAGACGCTAAAGATGATAATCCAGAGCAGAGTGATATTTACAGCATCGGTACAATTTCCAAGGTAAAGCAGCTGCTAAAGCTTCCCGGAGATACTATAAGAGTTCTTGTAGAAGGTATCGGCAGAGCCGAAATTTGTGAGTTTGTTCAATCGGAACCTTTCTTCATAGTTGAGGTTGCTGAGAAAATCTATAACAATATTGACAACAGTGCACCTGATACCGAAGCCTTAAAAAGGCATGTTCTTTCAACCTTTGAAGATTATTCAAAGCTCAGTAATAAAATATCCCCGGATGTAATACTTTCAATTGAATCTATTGATGATTTGAGCCAGCTTTCTGATATCATAGGGTCAAATATACCTTTAAAGCTGGAACAGAAGCAGGATATACTCAATGAGTTCAATCCTGTAGTAAGGCTTGAAAAGCTTTTGGAAATGCTATTAAAGGAAATAGACATTCTTGAGATTGAAAAGGATATCAGTGCAAAAGTCCGCAAACAAATGGATAAGGCGCAAAAGGAATACTACCTTAGGGAACAGCTTAAAGTAATACAAAGTGAGTTGGGAGATAGGGACGGTGTTATAGGTGAGGTTGAAGAATACCGTGAAAGACTGAAGACTGCTGATTTTCCTGAAGAAGTAGAAAAGAAAGTACAGAAGGAGCTGGACAGACTTCTAAAAACCCCTTCGGGTTCTGCAGAAGGTTCGGTTATCAGAACTTATATAGACTGGATTTTTGATTTGCCATGGAATAAGATGACTGAAGATGTCCTCGACCTGGAAAAGGCGGAGGAAATTTTGGAAGAAGATCATTATGGCCTTGAAAAGGTAAAAGAAAGGATAATAGAGTACCTTGCAATTAAAAAATTGAACAGTAGCTTGAAAGGTTCAATATTATGCTTTATAGGACCTCCTGGTGTAGGTAAGACTTCAATAGCCAAATCAATAGCAAAAGCTTTGAGCAGAAAATACGTAAGAATGTCGCTTGGCGGCGTTAAGGATGAATCTGAAATAAGAGGACACAGAAGGACCTACGTTGGTTCCATGCCCGGTAGGATAATTGCTGCTCTGAAGCAGGCCGGTTCAAATAATCCTTTGATATTGCTGGATGAAATAGATAAAATGAGCAGTGATTACAGAGGAGATCCTGCATCTGCCATGCTGGAGGTACTGGACAGCGAGCAGAATTTCGCATTCAGGGATCACTATATGGAGCTTCCGTTTGATCTGTCCAATGTAATGTTTTTAACTACGGCAAACAATTATGAAACAATACCGAGACCTTTGCTGGACAGAATGGAAATAATTCAGATTTCAGGATATACCGAGGAAGAAAAACTTAACATTGCTACAAGATACCTATTGCCAAAGCAAATCAAGGCTCATGGTTTAAAGGAAAGCAATCTGCATACAGATGAGCAGACAGTCAGGGATATAATAAATTATTATACCAGGGAATCCGGAGTAAGAAGCCTTGAAAGGCAAATAGCAGCCGTGTGCAGAAAAGCAGCTACCAAACTGGTTTCTACAAATGGCAAATATATAAAAATCAATTCAAAAAACCTAGAGAAGTTTCTGGGCACAAAAAGGTACCGTTATGAAAAAGTGGGAGAGATAGACGAAGTGGGTATTGCTACCGGATTGGCATGGACACCTGTCGGCGGAGATACTCTGTCTATAGAAGTCAATATAATGAACGGTAACGGAAAGCTTGAACTGACAGGTCAGCTTGGTGATGTTATGAAAGAGTCGGCTAAAGCAGCTATGAGCTTCATTCGTTCAAAAGTAGACCAATTTGGAATTGATAAGGACTTTCATAATAAATATGATATCCACATTCATGTTCCGGAAGGTGCGATTCCCAAAGATGGACCTTCAGCCGGTATTACCCTGGCTACTGCAATGATTTCTGCACTTACGGGTATTGCAGTCAGTAAGGATGTTGCCATGACCGGAGAAATAACGCTGAGAGGAAGGGTACTTCCTATAGGCGGCTTGAAGGAAAAGGTCCTTGCGGCTCATAGAGCTGGAATCAGCACTGTAATTGTTCCGATAGATAATAAAAAGGATATTGATGAGATACCTGAAAATGTAAGAAAGAAAATCAAATTTTTACCCGTATCACGTATGGAAGAAGTATTGCCTGCAGCACTTGTAAATTTTAAGGTGAAACCATATATAAACAGCAAGGAAGAAGAAAGGCTTTTAATGCCAGACATACAAGCAGTAGCAAGTGAAGCACCACATGCTGATGCAGTAGTTGAGCAGTAAAATAACAAATAAATTATCCCCTCTCTTAATTAGGGAGGGGATTAATTATTTGATAGCTAATTAACCTGAATATAACAAAGCTTTGCGACTTTCAGGTCAGTATTTCTGATTGATATAGCTATCTATCAATGACTTTTTTTCATGATCCAGAAATACATTTTCACTTATAAGAAGGTTCAGCAGATTTTCATTTTTGGAATGAAGAATGATATTATCGTAATCCTTTAATACAATCTCAAACAGCTTGTTTTTTAAGTTGGGAGATTTTACTCTGACAAAATAAGCTTCAATACCCATGAAATCAAGAAGCTTGACCAGCTTTTCGGTAACCCTGTCCTTCTTGGCATAAAAATTATTGGCAAGTTCAAGAAAATCCATACGGGTTTCATTATGCTTTCCAATACTGTGGGCCCGCTTCTGGTAATATTTCGCCAGAACGTTGTAATACTGGTAGTTATAAATAGCTTTTTTCACATTATCTATTTTTTGAAAGGGTTGAATGTCAAGCGAATTCAGGAATCTGTAATTTTCTTCTATAAATTCGTCCTTGGTCAGGTCACCTTTTGTATACTGGTCAATCAGACTTTGTCTGTTTTTAAGAAAAAGTTCAAATTTGTTATTGTTCATATTAGACCACCTTATACGACCTTATACTTTGTTCACTAATTATAGCATAAATTAAACGGTACAAGAAATTTACTTCATTTTATGTAGGTTATGCATGATTAACCAAAATATTCTTACCTTTATTTCGTCAAAAAAAGCAGAATATTATAAAAATATTGAGTAATATGACGATATATTAAAAGATTTGTATTTTAAATTTTACTTTAATCTGTTAAAATATTACTTGAATAACTATATTAAAACAAAATACGACCGACTATCAAATTATACATCCTGTAAATAAATTGTTTGTCGTTTTACTAAAGTATATTTGCTGCAAAAGTATAAGATAAAACAAGACAGTGAAAGCACACTTAAGAAAAATCCTTCGAAGGAGGGCTTTATGGTTATATACAGTATTATTGCAGCAACAATGGTTATTGTATCTTCTTTGGTTTTTGCTTTAATTTTACATAAGCATAAATCCCTTGATATTAACAACCTTATGGTTATAATACTTAGTTCTGTATTTGTATTCGTGTTAAGTATGATTTTCCCTTTTCTGTTTGCAGCAATAATTAATCTTGTAACCAAAGGCGGGAATTATGTAAGGATAGCAGCAGGAATTTCGATTTTACTGTTCCTGTATATTTTGATTGTTGTAAAATTTGTATCCTTTATAATGGATTTTCAGGCTCAAAAGAAAGCTGTCAAGGTAAGAGAATTTTTAGGCTATGTACTTGAAGAAGGACTATTTAGTTATTTCAGCCATAAAGCACAGAATCTTCCCAAGAGAAGGGCCAACGGTGCAGGTGTGTTTGCTGTAATAAACGATATAGGTAGCGATGGAACGGTAGCTGTAAAAAGTCCCAATACCGAAAATTCATCTGTGAAATCGGAAAGCAGAGAATCTTTTAAACAACATGAAACAAGGGAACAAAAAATAACAGATATTGCGGATAATACGGAAGAATTACTCAAAGAATATAATTCAGCAGATAATGCGGTGGCAGAGGTATCAGAAACAATACCGGATAATATCAATGATAACCTTGAAGATGAAGCATCCGAACTGCTGGAAATAAATGAAGATACTGATCTAAAGCCTGCTGACGGTATTTCAGCCGAGGTTATGCAAGTACTGGAACAGGCTGCCTCAAATAATGTGGTAGAAGATAATGAAGAAGATCAATATATTAAAGCAGCAATGCAAGCTGCCAATATAGATATTGAAATAGATTCCAAAGAATCTGCACTGGAACCGGATGAACCTGCTGAAATCGGAATAAAGTCCGAAGACAAGGTTTATTTGCCGGAAAATGAGGATATTACAGCTACTGATATTGATTCAGTTAATGATATTATAGATGCAGCCGATCCCCAGGAAAACGATGAGATATCTTCCGCTGGTACAGAATACCGGATTGAACAAGCGGCAGAGGAAGCAGCTCCTGCAACTGAATTACAGCTGAATGAAACACTGACGGAAAGTGAACAGGAAGTCAGCATAGATCAATATATAGACATGGCATTTAGTTTTAAGGAAAAGGGAGATTTTGAAAGTGCAATACTTAACTACATGTATGCACTTGATAAAAAGCCCGACGATAATCTGGTATTCTGGGTTATACTTGATATATGTGTATTGTATAAGGAAATGGGACAGACTGATCTGGCAAGAGAGATACTGGAAAGTTATGTAGATTCATACGGACATGTTATGGATCCTGCTGTAAGGGTTGAAATTGAAAGAAATTTGGCTTGATAAATAATTTTAAAAGATTCGATTTTATAAATATCAATGTTGGCTCAATTTGAGGGAGGTATGTAAAAAATGAAGAAGACTAAGGAAATCCTTGGCCTGCCAATTATAAGCATTTCCGATGCTGTAGAGAAAGGCAAGGTAAAAGGCATAATAGTAAATGCTGAAAAGGGAGCCGTTGACTATATAATTGTTGACAGCGGATTTCAGGTAATAGGAATGAGAGTCATATCTACAGAAAATGTTCTTGGTATTGGAGAATATGCTCTAACTATTGAAAATGAAAAATCAATCATTGATATAGGAACGGTGCCACAGGCTGTTGAGCTGTTGCAAAATGATGTCCAGGTTAAAAACACAAAGGTTATGACTAAAAAGGGAAGGCTTATAGGAGAGACGGGAGATTACTTTGCAGACGAGGAAATTGCCTGCAGTATAGCAGGACTTGAGTTCATATCCGAGAAAACAAAGGGAACAACAAGAATAATTCCCCGTAAGAATGTAATTACTTTCGGTAAAAACCTGATAGTAGTAACAGATGATGTCGAAAGTACACTGCTGGATGATATAGCAGGAATGAGTTCCGAAATGGTTGATTTCGGACTTGAAAAAAAAAATCCAATAATTGAAGACATTCCTGTTAAGGAAGAACCTTCAAATATTGATTCTCAGCCATCTGTAGGAATTCCCGATTCTGTCGTAGAGGAAACTCTTGAAGAAAGTTTTGATGAAGAGTCGGAAGAAGAACAACCGGCAGAAGCTGAAGAGGAACCGGCTGAAGTATTAACAATAGACCAGGATAATGAAGAGGAAATTAAAGAAATAGAGGAAGCAGAAGAAATAGAAGAAAATGAAGTTGAAGCCAAACCGGCTGCTTCGTCTGTTGAGGGAAGTGCTGCAAACTTATTCGAACAAAGACAGAGACAGTACTTAAAAGGAAGAACAGCAACCAAGACTATAACTGATAATTCTGGAAGTGTTCTTGCAAATGAAGGCACTGTAATTTCTGACGACATAATTGACGCAGTTAAAGCAAGCGGGAAAATGATAGAACTAGTAATGAATAATAGAGCGTAATAAACGAAGAGATTTGTTACCAATTGATTCTGTACGTTGACAAAAAGTATAAAACACCATAGTTTTATACTTTTTCCTTTGATACCTTATTTGAAAGATATTTCAGATAAACCGTAGGATACTAAAGTTTTTATACGGAGTGATTTTGTGAAAATAGTTAGGAAAAAGAATTTTCTGATTTCTTTAATACTACTTCAAATCATACTGGCAGTTACCGCCGGTATGATGGTATTAAGCGCCGCCAAGGGTGGCAAGGCAAGCCCAAATACCTATGTTAACAGTGTTAATATTGGTAATTTGGATAATTCTGCTGCAATCCAAAAAATTGAAAATTACTATAGCGGTATTTTAAAAAACGGAGTAATCAATATAATTTATGAAGGTGGTCAATATAAATTAAAATATACCGATATAGATACAGTCATTGATTACAACGCAACAATGAATCTGATGCGCGGTACTAAACCAGGAGATTCCTTTATAAGTCTGGTTAACGGATATTTTTTCTCAAGGGACAAGAAAATTAGTCCGGTTGTAAAGATAAACGAAACCAAGCTTAGAAGGAAGCTTGATCAATTATCGGAAAAGATCAAACAGGATCCGGTTAATGCAAATATATATCTTAAGGACGGGAAAGTAGTCAAATCACCCGATATTAGGGGAAGAAAACTTAACATAGATAATGCAGTTGAAAGAATAAAGCAGGATGTGAATATGAATCTTGAAGCACCTGTTGTTTTTGCCGCAGGGGATTCCTTTGTTTTATCCGGCATAATGCCCGAAATAACTCTTAAAGATCTTGATGGAATAAATGACGTGCTTTCAAGTTATTCAACGGATATAAATAACACTGATAATGAAGATTCAATTAAACTAGCTGCCTATGCAATTAACAAAGTTTTGGTTTGCCCTGCCGATCCAGCAGCCCAAAAGGAAGCCGGAGTTTTTTCATTCAATAAATATCTTAAGTTGGAAAATGGGATACAGGAGAAAAACAATGACGGGTACAACCAGGTGGTATCAACCTTGTATGCTGCTTTGACCACTTCAGGAATAACACCTGATGCTATAAAGCGGACCGAAAATTCAAACCATACTGATTTTATAAGCCAGGCTTATAATTCAATTGTTTTGGGAAGCAAAACCGATTTCAGGTTTACCAATACTTTAAAAAATGCTGTTATTATATTTGCTGAGGTTAAAGATAATAAACTGACTATAAACATAGTTGGGAAAAAGAAGTAAGAAGGATTGGTTAATAAACAAACAAAAGGCGGCTTATAGCCGCCTTTAATCTTTTAATGGGAATTTAAATTCAATTTTTATTCCGCTCTTTTGTTAAAATATTCGTTTATTGTTGAAATGGCATCATATTCTATAATTCTCTCACCGTATTCACTTAAGTAACCATCAAAGAATCCGGTATTGGATACTTTTTTACCGTATTCGTTCAAAATAGCTTCAAAAGCTTTTACGTTAGGCGTAGTAATATTACTTCTTGTCAGCGAAAGATAATATGTGTCCTTGCATTTGTAGACAGTACTGTCGCCTCCGTAAATAGCATTTATTTTATCGCATAAGGCACAAAGATCATCAAAGTTTCTGAAGGAATATATCATTATGGTCGAAAACAGTTTACGGCTCTTTTTCTTTACACGTATATCCGTATTTTTGTATCTGTTCTTGATATATTTATGAATAGATTCAAAATCTCCTTCTTCATCCAGCTTGGTAATAGTTATAATAAACCCTTCCTCGGAATCGGGGGTAGGTTCGATTACCAGCTGTGAATCGGTAATATTAAAGCCGAATTCAATTTCAGCCTGTTCCACCATATCCCAGAAAAGTTCCTGAGCTGCGGGTGAGTTATAGTTTATGGAATCCAAATCTATATTTCTTTCTTCAAGATCATTTAAAGATATTGTAACTTTTATTTTATTTTCATTTATCTTTTCTATTTTCATAATCATCACCACATTTCATATCCGATTCAACTGATTTATTTAATTATATTATACTTCTTAACAAGGTAAAAGAGAAGTATAAAAAATTTAACATTATACGCTTAAATAGCAGGTATTTAATGTATACAAGGATATTTATACATGAAAACTACAAACAGGGTAATGTTGAGTTTTATTTCTTAATACTGGTATCAATAAATAGAAATTAAAGAAATAATAGTAATTGTAGATTTTTTTATTCTACAAATAATAAGTCTTGCAGAAGTCTAGTCTATATCCGTTTTATAAACATGGACTAAATTACTATTTTACTAGGTTTTGTTAAGTAGTATAATAATTAATTGACGAATATTATCTAAAAAGATAATATTAACACTATTATGAAATATAATGCAGTCAAATGTATTATATAAGTTGAGAAAAGGTTGAAAAATTGTTGAAAAAAGGAAAATAAAGCCATATAATTAAAAATGTGGCAAAATTAAGGAGGCAATTGTTAGGATTACTGATGAAGGACATAATATTAGCATCAGCCTCTCCAAGACGTACTGATCTTCTAAAGCAACTAGGTCTGGATTTCAGAGTTATACCATCTGATATAGACGAGACTATCGACAAAACTATGAGTGCAAGAGAGCTTGTTTTAAGCCTGTCTTCGCAAAAAGCTCTTGAAGTCGCAAATAAAGTTCAGCCGGGACCTTTGGTAATCGGTGCAGATACTGTTGTTTTCAAAGAACGCATTCTGGGGAAACCTGAAAATTGGGATGAAGCAGCAGAAATGCTGAACATGCTTCAGGGGGATTGGCATGAAGTAATAACCGGAGTTACATTAATAGATACCCTGACGGGTAAACAATCAAGTGAATATGAAGTGACGCGTGTTAAAATGTGTGAACTTAACCACCAAATGATAAACGCTTATATCGGTACAGGTGAACCTTTTGATAAAGCAGGTGCTTATGGTATACAGGGTATGGGTGCATTGCTTGTAGAGGGTATTGAAGGGTGCTATTTTAATGTAGTCGGTCTTCCATTGAAACGGTTATCATCCATGTTGGAAACCTTTGGTTTCAGGTTACTTTGATTTTGATAGCCTAATCCTTAATTCCACAACAAAAAATGTTAAGGAGTATTAAGATGCAGGAAAGGCTTAGGATTAAAGATTTGCCTTTAAGTGAAAGGCCATATGAAAAGCTGGAGAAATTTGGACCTGAAATGCTATCAAATGCAGAATTATTGGCAATAATTATCAGGACAGGAAGTAAAAATGAAACCTCGGTATCACTTTCACAAAGAATACTGAGCCAGGACAAAGAAGGTGAAGGGCTTGCCTTTCTGCACAATTATTCTGTTGAACAGTTAACGGAAATAAACGGAGTGGGTAAGGTTAAGGCTATACAGATAAAGGCACTTATGGAATTGTCAAAAAGAGCAGCTTCAACATCGATGCTGGACAAAAAAGCAGTAATCAAAACTCCTGCAGATGTAGCAGCTTTATTGATGGAAGAAATGAAATATTACAAGAAGGAAGTTTTTAAGGCAGTTTTGCTTAATACCAAGAATTATGTGATAAGACATATAAATATTTCTATTGGAAGTCTGAATGCTTCCGTAGTTCATCCGAGAGAGGTGTTCAGCGAGGCTGTAAAAGCAGGATGTTCGTGTATTGTTTTTGCACACAATCATCCCAGTGGGGATCCGGAACCCAGTATCGAAGACCTGGAAACAACAGCGCGGCTTGTTGATGCTGGCAATATACTCGGTATAAAGGTTCTGGATCATATAATTATCGGGAAAAACAGATTTATAAGTTTTAAGGAAAAAGGATTGTTATAATTAAAAGATACATAAGAAATTATAAGCAGACATTTTAAAATCAGTTGTTTGCTTTCTAAAAACGGAGGAGATAAGTATGGGTCTATTTGCAAAGGACATAGGAATTGATTTGGGAACAGCCAATACATTGGTGCATGTAAAAGGTAAAGGAATAGTTGTTAGAGAACCTTCAGTTGTGGCCATTAATAAGAATACCAACGAAGTTCTTGCTGTAGGAGATTCTGCAAAGAATATGATAGGAAGGACTCCGGGTAACATAATTGCAATAAGGCCTATGAAAGACGGAGTAATTGCGGATTTTGACATAACACAAAGCATGCTTAAGTATTTTATCAAACAAGCAATGTCATTTGGTGTTCTAAGCAAACCCAGAGTAGTCATATGTGTTCCTTCAGGGGTAACCGAAGTTGAGAAAAGAGCTGTTGAAGAGGCTACGTTGTCTGCTGGCGCAAAGGAAGCATATCTGATCGAAGAACCCATGGCAGCTGCAATAGGAGCAAATCTGCCTGTGGACGAGCCTTCGGGAAGTATGGTGGTAGATATAGGCGGAGGAACAAGCGAAGTTGCTGTTATATCGCTTGGTGGTATAGTTACCAGCAAATCTTTGAGGGTGGCTGGAGATGAATTAGATGAATCTATTGTGCATTATGTTAAAAAAGAATATAATTTAATGATAGGGGAACGTACAGCCGAAGAAATCAAAATGGCTATTGGTGCGGCTTACCCCAAACCAAAGGAAGAGTCCATGGAGGTTCGCGGCCGGGATCTTATTACCGGACTTCCAAGGAATATCTCCATTACATCTTCCGAAATTGTAGAGGCATTGAAAGAACCTGTCAATGCTATTGTTGATTCTATAAAATATACACTTGAAAAAACACCACCGGAATTGGCATCGGATATTATGGACAGAGGAATTATGCTGACCGGCGGCGGAGCTCTTTTAAGCGGACTTGATATTCTTATTAAGCAGGAAACCGGAATGCCGGTATCAATTGCCGAAAAACCGCTGGACTGCGTAGTATTAGGATCAGGGAAGGTTCTGGATGAAATAGAAACGCTGAAAAAGGTGCTAATCCCTCCCAAGAAATTAAAGTAAAGGGGAGAATTGTACTTTGTTACGTCTCTTTAAAAATAAATTTTTTTTGCTGCTTCTGATTACTGTTTTCATTTTTATTTTAATGGGGGTCACTGCAAAGCAAAACAGTAAACTTAATTGGTTCAGCAACACAATAAATGTTATATTCTCTCCTGTTGAAAAGTTTTTTTCCGGAATCGGGGACAAAATCGGTTCGGGGTTATCTTATTTTGGTGATGTGAAGGAAGTTAAGAAGGAAAACGCCAAACTAAAATCTGACATAGATAAACTTGAAAAGGATACTGCAGATCTCGAAAGGTACAAGCAGGAAAACGACAGGCTTCGGGAAGCACTTAATCTGAAAAATCAATTCAACCAATATGATTCAATTGGCGGAAATGTTATTGCAAAAGATCCAGGAAACTGGTTTGATATTTTTACAGTTGATGCCGGAACAAAAGACGGTGTTGGCAACAATTATCCGGTAATTGCCGGAAGTGGTCTTGTTGGCAGAGTTCTGAACGCAGGCTTCATATCTTCAAAGATTATGACTATTATAGATGTAGACAGCACCGTGTCAGGAATGCTTACAAAAACCGGAGACCAGGTTATAATAAAAGGTGATTTGTCACTTAAGGAACAAGGGCTTTGCCGTATGGACTATATACCTACGGATGAGGATATCTCGGTGGGAGATTCGGTAGTGACATCGGGTATAGGCGGATATTATCCCAAAGGTATATTTATCGGCAAAATAAAGGAAATAAGACAAACAAACAATGAGTTTACAAGATATGCGATAATTGAGCCGGTTGTTGACTTCAAGAGACTTGAAGAAGTATTCATACTGAAAAATAAAAATGTGGGCAATACCGGGACGGATGGTGCCGGAAAATGAAAGCAAGGAATATTGTATTTGCGGTTAGCATTTTTATCATAGTAGTATTGCAGACAACCGTTCTTCATTACATAAAAATATTCGGCATTACTCCTAATATTATGGTAGTGGTTGTTATAGGAATTGCCCTTTTGTTTGGCAATACCCAGGGTGCTATTGCCGGTTTTATTCTTGGATTCTGCCAGGATATTACTTTCGGAAAAATGTTGGGGTTTTATGCCCTCGCAGGGCTTTACCTTGGCTTGGTTGTTGGAATAGTAAACAAAAGATTATACCGGGAAAACATTCTGGTAATCATATTTTTCACCTTTATTTCAACAATTGTTTACGAACTTTCGGTATACCTGGTCCATGAATGGGGTATGCATCTTTTTTCACCTGAAAACAGCAATAATTTGGACATCCTGTATGCAGTCAGAAATATTACCCTGCCAGAGGCTATATATAATAGTATAATTTCGGTACCAATATATGCTCTGATGATTCGTATAAATGACAGATTTGAAAACGCTAATAAATCAATCAGAAAGTATTAAGTTATATAATTTGTTGAATTGTATTTGAATACGCTGATGAGTTCACAGAAAATTAGAGGAACAGTGACCTCGTGCGTTTGATTTTATGTTACTTTGGAGGTCAGACTAAATGGAAGAAAGTATGGTAAGTTTCAAAGGAACGGTTAACGGACTCACGATCATATTAAGAGAACAGGATAACATTGATTCCATTCTTGAACAAATTGAGAAAAAAGTAAGCTCGGCAGGCCGGTTTTTTAAAGGTGTTTCACTGGATGTAAAATACAGGGGAAAGAAGCTTTCAAAGGAAGATGAGGAAAAGATATTCAATCTGCTTTCAAATAAAAGCGGAGCAGTCATAAAAAGCTTATCAGAGGACACAGAGGCAATAGCACAGGCGCAGGATAGTGCACCAACTCCGGCACCGTCTAAAATCAAAATGAGAAATTACTTTTTTAAAGGAATAAATGAAGGTTTGACCAAATTTTATAAAGGAACCGTACGTTCAGGTCAACTTATAAACTTTGATGGAAACCTCGTGGTTATAGGTGATGTTAATCCCGGAGCCGAACTGATTGCCTCAGGGAATGTAATTGTAATGGGTTCTCTCAGAGGTATAGTACATGCCGGGGCTGACGGCAATACCGAAGCTGTTGTTGTAGCTTTAAATCTCCAGCCTACGCAGCTTAGAATAGCAAATGTTATTACCAGATCGCCGGATGAAAAGGAAGTCAGGAATAATTTCATACCTGAGCTGGCTTACATCAAGGGTGATACGGTATACATAGATCGGTATTTGCCTCTTAGGTGATTTATAGCTAAACCCTTTGCGGCAGGCAGTATTTGGTTGACAAAAGTCAAAAAAATGGATATATTTTATTCAGACGTAAAACAGGGGGTAAATGTAAATGGGCGAAGTCTTAGTTGTAACATCGGGTAAGGGCGGAGTAGGAAAAACTACAACAACTGCCAACATAGGTACAGGTCTTGCACTAGCCGGTAAAAAAGTTGTACTTATTGATACCGATATTGGATTAAGAAATCTTGATGTAGTAATGGGTCTTGAAAACAGAATTGTTTACGATCTCGTAGATGTTGTAGAAGGCTCATGCAGAGTAAAACAAGCATTAATTAAGGACAAGCGTTATGAAGGCCTGTTTCTTTTACCTGCAGCACAAACAAGGGACAAAACAGCAGTTAAACCTGAACAGATGCTAAAACTTTGTGAAGAATTAAAAGATGAATTCGATTTAGTTTTAATTGACTGCCCTGCCGGAATAGAACAAGGATTTAAAAATGCCATAGCAGGAGCAAACAGGGCGATAGTAGTTACCACGCCTGAAGTTTCGGCTGTCAGGGATGCAGACAGAATAATAGGGCTGCTCGAGGCTAACGACCTTAGAAACCCCAAGCTCTTAATAAACAGGGTAAGGGTTGACATGGTCAAACGCGGAGATATGATGACAATTGACGATATTATAGATATACTTGCCATAGACCTGATAGGAGTAGTTCCGGACGATGAAAAAATCGTTGTATCTACCAACAAGGGAGAGCCAGCTGTTACAGATAGCAAATCAATAGCTGGACAGGCTTACAGGAATATTACCAAAAGAATATTGGGCGAGGATGTTCCCATACTGGACCTGGAAGCAGACGAGGGATTCCTGGTCAAAATCAAAAAAATGTTCGGTATGAAAACGACCTGATTGGAGGAAACATATGATACTGGATTTATCGAAAATTTTTGGAAAGTCCAAATCCTCAAAGGATGTTGCGAAGGAACGTCTGCAGCTTGTCCTTATCCATGACAGGGCTAATGTTTCCCCTCAATTTCTTGAAATGGTAAAGGGTGAAATAATAAAAGTGATATCAAATTACATGGAAATAGACGAGAGCGCTCTTGACATTCAGCTTACGAGGACAAAAAATGAAGAAGGGGACAGGGTTGTACCTGCTCTTATTGCAAATATACCTATTAGAAATGTTAAAAACAGCGGTAAGTAATAAAATTCAACTAAAAAGGAACAGGGTTGTTAGTCCTGTTCCTTTTCCATTCTTTAGAGCTTAAATTTTGCTAACAATCCTTTTCTAATCAAGTCGTGTCTGAAGTTCCTTATATACCTGCTCGGGGGTTAAGCCATCCGCATCTATTACAACGGCCTTGGTCGAAGTATCATGAATACCCATAAGATTAGTATTCATACCGGTAACAATATACGCATCAAAATTACCGCTTTTGCCTGCAGAAGTGTTAGCTCCGTTCGATAAACTGATACTTTCCACATTATAGCCTTTGTTGGTAAGATAATCTTTTATTGGAGTAAGTGCAGGTTCTATAGCAACAGTATGTTTCATTTTTTCACCTCCCGTAATATTAAAGCGCTTGTTTTTTATGCTCAACAATTCATATTATCTGTTATTACATGAAATCTATTCTTTATCTACCTTACGGCAATCTTATGTAATAAAATTTTATTTCTAAAAATATAATTTAATAAATTTAATTTATCATAAAGCAGGTTTTCTTTATGATGACAGGGGAAAATCAATTATTTACGCTGTCTGAAAGGAATGTGTAATTATGGATGATATAATAGTGAGGCCGCGAAACCCACGTTATAATATACCCAACAAACTGCCTAATAAAAACCGTTTGCCTTACAACAGGAATAAGAAAAGCAGGACCGACAGTTTTAATCTTCTCGAAGTATTGCTAAAACAGTTGGTTTTATCCATAATTTGTCTATTATTGGTATTTGGAGTGAAAAGTATAAATACGCCTGTGACTAAATTCCTTTCGGACAAGGTAAAGCTTGTTGCAACTGATAATATTGATATTAATCAAATTTACAAGGATATTGACGGCGCTGTGAAAAAACTTACAGGGAAATTAAATACCGGTAGCAGTAATAATGGAAAAACTGACATTAATAAAGCTTCCGAAGATACCAAACAAACCGGCAATTTGCAGGGCACTTCAAATGCAGGAAAAGAGGCAACCGGGCAAAATGTCTTAGCAAACAATGCTAATGGTAATTCCGGCCAGGCAGCAGGTATTTCTGATAAAGGTTCTTCGTATACCCAAAGTTCACAAAAGGACAATAGTGCTCAGAATTCAAAAGCCTCTGATTCGGTACAAAATACCCAAACATCTTCAGCTGATAAAAAACTTATAGACTCAATCAAAAGTAAATACACCTTTTTAGTGCCTGTAAATGGTACTTTATCATCACCCTTTGGTATGCGGGTTGACCCTGCCGATAATATAGAAAAACTCCATAAGGGCATTGATATTGCCGCCAATAAAGGAGTATCGATAAAGGCAGCATTGTCAGGCACTGTGATTATTTCCGGAACTGACAGTACTTTCGGAAATTATATAGAAATAGACCATGACAACGGGCTCTTAACCCTGTATGCACATTGCTCCCAGCTGTTGGTCAAAAAGGGGCAAAAGGTGAAAAAAGGAGATATTATCGGCAAAGTAGGTGATACCGGTGCCGCTGTCGGACCACACCTGCATTTTGAAATAAGAAAAGACGGAATTCAGCTTAATCCGCTTGAATTTATAAAGGTTCCGTTAAAAAGTAATTAGTGATAAGGCTGGAAATAAAATCACTTTCGATAAGAATAGATCTGCTTTTTCTTTTAGTAATTCCTTTCACATTAATATTGGGGCTGGCTAAAGATTTCGCTGCAGTCTTTTTATCAATATTTCTGCATGAACTTACACATGTATTTACTGCCTCGGCTATGGGTTTCAGAACATATTCACTGACAGTGCTGCCTGTGGGACTAAATGCTGCCATAGATTTAAAGGCTGGAAGTTTCTATAAAAGGGTATTGGTATATCTTAGCGGTCCTTTATTTAACCTGGCTATATATATTCTTTTATCTGTTTTTAATCTGTATGAGTCTGGAGCACATAAAGAATATATCAAATTAATAAAAACAGTAAATGCCCAGTTGGCTGTATTTAATCTAATACCGGTATTCCCACTGGACGGAGGGAAAATTTTTGAGGAATTTGCAGCCATGAGGGTGGGCTTCTTTCTGGCCGGAAAGTATACACGCACATTATCCAGGCTGTTATCAGGAATAGCCTTTTGTTTAGGGTTAATTCAGATAGCCGGTGGTACACATAACTTTAATTTATTGATAATCGGGTTATATATTTATTTTATATCTAAATCAGATAAAGGGGCTGAAGCATTAATGAATATAAAGAGCATTTTTTACAGACGGGGCAGATTGGTTAAAAAAGGCTTATACCCGGCTAGAATTATGGTAGCCTTAAGCACTACAAGCCTTGGTGAGGTTTTAAAAAACCTGGACTTCGACAGGTTTCATCTGGTGTATGTTCTAAATACTGAATTTAAGCTAGCAACAGTCATCACTGAACAGGAAATTATAGAAGGCATGGTAACATACGGCTCAGACCTTGCCATAGGAGAATATATTGAGAAAATCAAGTCCGTTTAAGCCTTTTTACTCAGCTAAATAATGCTTTCTTCCGATATATATTAATACAGATAATTATTAATTTGAAGAACTTCCATTTTATACAGAGGATGAGTTATTTTTGCTAAGAAAAGGACTGGTTGTTTTCTCGATAATTTGCATATTGCTTACAGGCTGCCAAAATAATGATACCAGGCAGGTAATCAGGGTGGAGGATTCCAGCCAGGTTCCTTTCAAATATATTGACGGAGACCGGACTTTTAAACTGGAAGATGATACTCCATATGTCAGCCATACGTCGGTACCATCCGACAACGGACAGGATCAAACCGTTCCGGCAAAAAAGGGTGAGCTTGATAATCTGCTTTTGGACAAGCTTGATAATACCAAATATTCCTGGGGACTAGTTCTTAATACCAAGCATCAAACTCCGGACTTTCCTTCCAATGCCCAAAAACTAAGTAAAAAATATAACATGGTATATTTGGGAGACCCGAAAAAAAAGACGGTTTATCTTACATTTGACGAGGGTTATGAGAATGGTTATACATCAAAGATCCTAGATGTCTTAAAGCAAGATAACGTTAAAGCTATATTCTTTATTACCGGTCCGTATCTCCAATCTGAAAAAAACCTGGTAAAACGTATGCTTGATGAAGGCCATCAGGTAGGAGACCATACTATTGACCATCCGTCCCTGCCTGATATGGATGATAAAAAACTGTCGTATGAATTGAAAGGATTGGAAGACAGGTTTTATGCCGATTTTGGCACCAACTTCAAATATATGAGGCCACCTGAAGGAGCATATAGTGAAAGGGTGCTGGAAGCAGCAGATGAACTTGGATTGAAAACGGTTTTCTGGAGCTTTGCATATTTAGATTATGATATAAACAACCAAAAAGGCGCTGATAACGCATACAATATGGTAATAAGCCACCTGCACAATGGTGCTGTTATTTTACTGCATGCCGTTTCCAAGGACAATGCCGATGCATTGGACAGAATAATAAAAGGAATCAGGGAACAGGGCTATGAAATAAGCCCGTTTGACCTTTAGAAGGTGGGGAATTGAGAATTGAGAATTACATCAGTTATATAGGGGCGGCTGCCCTCAGCCGCGCTTTCAAGAAAAAGAATCTGCCCCAACAGATATAAGCCAGCTGTGGGTTAAAACCAACGGCTGATAAAAAAACAAGTCGGTTAAAACCGACTATTCGAATCAAATAATAATGGCAGACACACGGGTCTGCCAATACAACAACATTATCAATTCTCAATTGTCAATTGTCTTTAACTGTCCACTGTCCTCTGTCAACCGTCAACTTTATAGAATTCCCGCGCCTTCAAGTATTTCGCGGGTTGATTTGGGTCTGTTCATAGTATATATGTGTACGCCTGCAGCGCCGTTATCAATCAAATCCCTTATCTGTTCGGCTGCATATTCTATACCTGCTTTTCGCAGGTCTTCAGGGTTATCCTGATATTTATCCAT
>JAUZPR010000048.1 GCA_030705825.1 Bacillota bacterium
GATGCGCTGTACATGGATGAGTTCAAGCCCGAGAGAGCAGCAGTCAACACAATAAAGTTCAGAACACTTCCGCCAAAAGGTATCCCAACTCTTTGAAATATTGCAACAAAAGGGCTCGAGGATCTAAGCAGTGTGTTCCATGGTGTGAGCAAAGCTATGAACAGTGTAGACAGGCAGTAAAGTATGATGACGGTAACGGTAATCGTATAAATAGCCGGAGGTGCATTCTGTTCAGGGCTTTCTGTTTCAGCCATTGCCAACCCGATAATTCCCGTTCCCACATATGAAAACATGACCATAATCATGGAAGCAAGAATTCCTTTAATTCCATTAGGCATAAAGCTGCTTATGGAGTTAAAAACCGGTGCAGGCCTGAACGAGCCTAGATTTATTACGCCTGTCAAAGTCAGTAACCCAAATATTACAAACAATATTAATGCTATAACCTTAATTGAAGCAAGTAAGCTTTCTATCCTGCTTAAGCCTTTTGCATCCTTCAAATTTATTAGAGTCATCATGGCAGAATAAATGATGCAAAAAATCCACAGCGGTATATGAGGAAACCAAAGGCTTGTAAATATTGCTGCTGCAGCAACCTCGCTAGCCATACCAAGCACACCGCTGAACCAGAACATCCAGCCGTTAGCGAAACCCATCCATGGTCCGAAAACCTCCGAAGCATGTACTCTGAACGATCCCGGAGCCGGATTCACTATTGACATTTCAGTTATGAACATAACCTCCAGCAGCATAATAAGTCCGCCCAAAGCATAAGCCAAAACTGCAGACGGACCGGCAACAGCCAATACATTTCCGCTTCCCAGGAAGATACCTGAGCCGATAATATTCCCAAGAGCCATAATAATCAGCCTGTTTCTGTTAAAACCCTTCTTCACCTGATTCAAATACTAAAAATCTCCTTAAAATCTTATGTTTTTATTATTTTATCCCTGATAATCGTAAAAATGCTGGTTGAAATTGTATTAATTGCTGCTTCAATTTTGAATTATTGAATTGAAATGATATACTTATTTATATGGGGGACATTATCAATATGCTGGCTGATTATTTAAAAAACAACGTTATAATTACTGATGGTGCTATGGGAACGTATTATTCACAAATCTCAGATAAAAAATTACCGTTTCCCGAGCTTGCCAACCTCGAAGATCTTAAAACTGTGGAGCTTATTCACAGTGAATACATAAAAGCCGGTGCAAAATTAATAAGAACAAACACCTTCTCTGCCAATCCCGTTACTTTGAACTGTTCCAGGGAAAAAATAAGAACAATTCTTTGTAATGCTTACAAAGCAGCTGTCAATGCTGCATTTGAAAAGGATATTTTTATAGCCGCAAATATAGGGCCCATACCTGAAACACCAGATGGAAATAATAAAAACGAAGTTTTTGAAGAATACAGGTTCATAGCAGATATCTTCCTTGAACTTGGGGCTGATATATTCAATTTTGAAACCTTCAGCAGCACCGAGCAGCTCAAGGAAATTACACATTATATAAGGAATAAAAAGAAATCGGCATTCATAATAGTTCAATTTGCAGTTACATTGGATGGATATACCCGTAAAGGCATAGGTAAGGAAAGGATTATAAATGAAGTGAAAAATACCTGTTCTGCCAATGCTTATGGCTTCAATTGCGGTGTAGGTCCTACTCATTTATTTAACATGGTAAAAGATATTACTTTTGCTGATGATATATTATCCATGCTGCCAAATGCAGGTTATCCGGAAATTATAAATGAGAGAACGGTTTTCAGTCACAATCCCGAATATTTTGCAGAAATAATGGCAAATGCAAAAGGTCTTGGCATTAAAATACTCGGAGGCTGCTGCGGTACTACACCGATGCATATCAAGGCTTTATCTGAAAGGCTTAATTCGGTAGGCTTCGGGTATGGAGCCAATAAACCGGTTAAAATTCCAGCTCAGGTTAAATCACAAAAAATAAAAAATACTTTTGCCGAGAAAATGAAATCCGGTAAGTTCCTGGTCGCCGTTGAGCTGGATCCTCCTTTTAACGCTTCTGTAGAAAAAATTATTAATGGAGCAAATTTGCTAAAGGAAAACGGGGTGGATCTTATAACCCTGGCCGATTCTCCTATGGCCAGGCCCAGAGTGGAATCCACTGCCCTGGCAGCAAAAATCAAAAGAGAAGTTGGAATTGAAGTCATGCCTCACATCTGCTGCAGAGACAAAAATATAAACGCAATAAAGTCAGCCTTGCTTGCTGCTCATATGGAGGATATAAGAAATATTCTTGCAGTAACCGGTGATCCCATACCCAATGAATTTAAAAATGAAATAAAAAGTGTGTTTAACTTAAACTCCATTGAACTTATAGAATTAATATCGGAAATGAACATGGAAGTATTTGAAAAGGATAGCTATAATGTGGGCGCTGCACTTAATTTGAATGTACTTAACAAGGAAGCTGAGCTTTTAAGGATGCAGCGGAAGATTGAGAAAGGGGCCAAATTATTTCTTACCCAGCCTATATTCGAAAATGATGCCATCGAGTGCTTGGCTCAAATTTCAAAATTGGAGGATATAAAGCTCTTGGGTGGAATAATGCCTGTTGTAAGCTACAAAAATGCCCAGTTCCTTAATAATGAAATTCCCGGTATAAAGATACCTGGGATGTACATTGAAAGATTTAAGGATATCGCCGACAGAGCCCAGGCCGAAAATACCGGTGTTGAAATTGCAGTGGAAATTGCCAATTCCATAAGGCCTTATGTAGACGGATATTACTTTATTACTCCTTTTAACAGAGTTGATATGATAATTAAAATTATCAATAAATGCATGTAATAAAAAAAATAAAATATTTTGTTCAAATTACACTTATTTTATGAAAAAAGAAGGATTTTTAGAAACATATATAGAAAATATTATTACTATTTAACATAATCTAATATTTTTTCTAGTTGGGGGTAATTATATGAATAATTCTCAGAAAAAAGGTCTGCCCATTCTGATGTACATGCTATTGGGCTCAGCTGTAATACTGGGATTGCTTTTCGGGTTAATTGGGACAACTATAACCAGCAAAGTACTCATGGTAGTATTCTTTATAGTTTACGGACTTATTCTGATGGCAGTTATCAGAATGATTCTCCAAATGTCTGTTAAGAGATTGGTAAAACGTTTTAATACGGAAATGGAGATAATAAAACAGGGTGATTTTTCACATCTGGTAGATTCCAAAAGTTATGCAGTTTTAAACGGAGTATCCTCAACAGTTAACATAGTATTAAGCGATATAAGAGCCCTGATTGAAAGCTTTTTCCATCTTTCACTTTCTATAATACAGGCTTCCAGAAAAGTAAGCACAACTTCCCAGGAGGCATCTTCATCCATTGAAGAGATATCCAAAACAATAGATGAAATTGCCAAGGGAGCATCCGCCCAGGCTGCAGAAGCTCAACAGGGTGTTGAAGTTGTCGAGGCACTTTCAGAACAAATCAACCTTGTTTATGAAAGCTATAACGGGGTTATGAATGAAACCCAGAAGATTAACAGCTTAAATTCTGCAGGACTTGAATCTGTAAGTGTTCTGAGGGAAAAATCAGAGCAGAACTATAGTATGTCCCAAAAGATATTTGCGGTTATTGAGAAGCTTACAGATACATCTAAAGAAATCAGCACCTTCGTTCAATCAATTGAAAGTATAGCGGAACAGACAAACCTTCTTGCTCTTAACGCCTCCATAGAAGCCGCAAGAGCCGGCGAGGCAGGAAGAGGATTTGTTGTGGTTGCTGAAGAAGTAAGAAAGCTTGCGGATCAAAGTAGACAGTCAACCGAAGAGATTACAAACCTGGTTCAAAGTATTCATGAAGAATCCCTGCTTGCAGTAGAAGCGATGGAAAACATGAAAAAGGTATCACAGGAGCAGAATCTCGCAGTTAACAGTACAGACAAGGCTTTCGCCGATATAGCAAACGCTATGAACCTTATTACCGATAAGGTTGGTGAAGTTAACCAGGCAATTTCCAAAGTTCAGTCGGATAAAAATCAGGTTATATCGGCAATTGAAAATATATCCTCTGTTTCACAGCAGACTGCAGCTTCCAGCCAGGAGGTTGCTGCAACAACCGAGCATCAGTTGAGTGCCATAGATAGTATGAGAGTAGCTGCCGGAGAACTTGACACGCTGGTGCAGGATCTTGACAAGAAGCTAAAGAAGTATAAGTTAAGGTAATGATTGATCAAGTTAAACCAAGAGACCGGATAACCCGGTCTCTTTCTTTTCTCGGAATTAATTCTGGGTCCAGGTATTACCGGAAAGTAATCTTATAAAATGCAGTTTATCATTTCAAATATGCAGCTTACCCTCTCTTTTCCGCAACTTGGCATTTCGCGTATTGTATCTTTTTAACTCAGATAATATACTGGCTATAGAAAATGTGAGGTGGTGAATTATGAAAATAACCATTGAAAATATTTCTGCCGGAACTGAGCCTGAAATAGTAATACGGTGCAATCAACTAGATGAGAATCTGCTTCAGTTGGTCTATTCAATAAACTCTGCAGTCAAAAAACTTGTGGGCTATGAGAATCAACAAATGTACTTGATAGAGTCAAAGGATGTTTTCTACTTTGAGGCTGTTGATAACAAGGTATTTATTTATTGCAGGGAAAAAGTTTTGGAGTCTAAAATGAAGCTCTATGAAATTGAAAAAGAGTATGAAAAAAGTGATTTTTTCAGAGCATCCAAGTCTATAATTTTAAACCTTTCCAAAATAGAATCAATAAATCCGACTTTGAGCGGAAGATTCGAAGCGCTTCTTCAAAACAGTGAAAAGATCGTGATTTCCAGACAATATTTTCCCGTACTAAGAAGAAAATTAGGCTTATAAGGAGGTCAGGCATATGAAAAAGTATTTAGCAGATGTAATCAGGGACTTTCTAACAATTTGTAGCTGTACTGCTATCGGTGTTTCAATATTCACAGCCATTTATTCAATAAAGTCTGTAGATACCTCATTATTTCGGCAGATAATTATATTGTCTCTTGTGGCATCATTGTTCAACATTATATTTTATATTGAAGGCAAATTCGGCCAATTATCGCTGATTATCAAAATTATAATCCACTATATTTGTATTTTTACGCTTTTCTTCTCAGCAGCTACTTTATTCAAATGGGTTGATACCGGTAAAATATCAAATATTTTAGCTTTTATTTTTATTCAGTTGGTTTTATATGTTTTAGCCTTTATTTTTATCTATAATAACGAAAGGAAACAAGCAAAGGAATTAAATTCAAAACTGGATGAATATAAGAAAAAAAGGAGTAATGACATTGGATAATGTAATTGAGGTAAATTCCCTTGTCAAAAATTTCGGGCAGAACACTGCCGTGAACGATATAAGCTTTAGTGTAGGTAAAGGCGAGTCATTTGCCTTCCTTGGACCTAATGGCGCCGGCAAATCCACTACAATAAATATTTTATGTACATTAATGAAAGCCACCTCCGGTACCGTTAATGTTTTAGGGCATATGGCGGGAAAAGATGATGAGCAGATCAGGCGCCATATAGGAATAGTATTTCAAGGTAACTGCCTCGATAATTTATTGACTGTTGAACAAAATCTAATACTACGTGCACATTTGTATGAGTCAGATAAAAAAAAGATCCTGGAAAATCTCGAAAAGCTTGATTCCATACTTGGAATAGGAGAACTTTTAAAAAGACCGTTCGGAAAACTATCAGGCGGGCAGAAAAGGCGCTGCGAAATTGCACGTGCCTTGATGAATTCACCTGAAATATTATTTCTGGATGAACCTACAACAGGACTTGATCCTCAAACGAGGGCCCATGTTTGGAAATGCATTGAACTTTTGCGCGCAGAACATGAGATAACAATATTTTTTACTACTCATTATATGGAAGAGGTAAACAATGCCGCTAGAATTGCAATAATGGACAGAGGCCGTATTGTCGTGACTGGAACCCGTTTGGAACTCATAAATGATTATACGTCAAATGTTCTCAAAATAGCCTCCACAGATGCAAATGGCATTAGATCCACTCTGAATAAAATGAATTTGGTTTTTCAGGAAAAGCCCGACCTTTTTGATTTAAAAATCCCTAATAGCCTAAAGGCACTTGAAATACTAAAGGCGACAGAAAAATACGTCAATTCCTTTGAAGTAATTCATGGCACCATGGATGATGTTTTTTTGAATATTACAGGTAAATCCCTGAGAGAGGACTAGTAGTTATGAATACATTATCAAGCCTTATCAAAAGAAATATGCTAATGTATCTAAAAAACAGGATGGCTGTATTCTTTTCCCTATTATCTGTAATGACTATATTGGGCTTGTATATAATTTTTTTGGCCAATATAAATATTAACACGGTACAAAGCCTTATTAATGCGAATAGGCAGGCTATAGCCTATCTTGTAAACTCGTGGGTAATGGCCGGAATTATAATAGTTAATTCGGTAACTGTAACACTATCAGTGCTGGGGATTATGATTGATGATGAGACAAATAACCATATGGCTTCTTTTTTAGTTTCACCTGTGAGCCGTCTCAAACTCACCCTTGGGTATATTTCCTCTTCATTTATTATTGGTACGATAATGTGTATCCTCACACTGGTTTTGTCCCAGGTATATATAGTCAGCAGCGGAGGGAACTTTTTAACAATTTACCAGATCTTAAGAGTACTTGGTTTAATAATTATTAGCGTATTTTCTTCAACCTGCTTTGTATTTTTCCTGGTCTCCCTTGTAAGGACTTCCGGAAGCTTTTCCGCTTTAAGCATAATTGTAGGCTCATTTGTAGGATTTGCTGCAGGAATCTATATACCGGTGGGAGAATTACCCAACACTGTTCAGACTGCTATAAAATATATACCAATATTCTATGATACTTCTCTTATGCAGAGTGTTTATACCGAAACTCCCGTATCAAAAGTATTTGCCGGAACTTCGCCAGACATTGTTTCGGAATATCTTCATAAAACCGGTATTATGATAAATTGGGGCGGAAATATTGTTTCCGATTTAAGCAAAATAGCAATTATCACCATAAGTGGTACCATATTCATTATTCTTTCGGTATTACTAATGAGGAAACGAAGAATGGTAAGTATGTAAAAACAGACGGTTGAAGAATCAACCATCTGTTTTATTCAATAAATTTATATCTCGTAGGTAGCCAGAAGTACTGTGGCTTCGGTATTTTCAAAATTCTCCCTGGCCTCGGCAACATGTGGCGTTGTATTCCCTTCAGGCCAGAAATGCGTCAGCAGCAACCTTTTCACTCCCGCTTCCCTGGCTACTATTCCGCATTCTTTTGCAGTAAGGTGAGGTACGTTTTCATCGGTCTTCTGACTTGAAAGCAAGCCCGCATCCAACATAAGCACATCACAGCCACCGGCAAATTCAATAATGTTTTGTGTCCATGCCGTATCACCCGAAAAGACAAAACGCTTTTTGCCAGTATCTATAGACACTCCGAAGCATTTGACCGGATGCTTCATTTCTTTAAACGTAATATTTAAATTTTCAAATCTTAAGTTCAGGTTTTCCGTAACCTGTTTTAAATTGAAAACATTATTTACATTCAACCGGTTATATTCTTCCAAAGGCTCTGATGGAGCATATACATCAATTCCTTTTTTCATCATGCCCCTTTTTATTTTTATATCAACTGCATACTTGAGCACCATCATATCCGACATGTGGTCGCTGTGAAGGTGGGTAAGTATAATTGCATCCAGTTGCTCCATACCTGTAAATTTAAAGAGGTTACCCAATACACCGTTCCCACAGTCGATAAGTATTTTCGTGTCACCTTCGCTTAAGAGGTAGCCTGAACACGCCCCTCCGGCCGATTGAAAAGGCCCGTTGTTTCCAAGTACTGTTACTTTCATAAAACACCTCGATAAATCGTTTTACTGGTATTGCCTGACACCGTTCTTAAGTAAAGCTGTCGAAGTCAGGAATCCCAAAACTGCTGTTACTACACCCTGCACTACATTAGGAAGCAAATTTGCAACAGCTGTAGTCAAACCATATTCCTTATTAAAAATTCCCAGAATGAATGCTTCCGCAAGAAAATATCCTGCAATCATTATCAACGCACCGACTGCAACGCCCTTGAGTCTTGCTTCATCGGCGCGACTGCTGTCAGCTTTTACAGCTTTATATACTATAAGACCGATTACAAAGCCTTCCAATCCCTTTACTATAAAGGTAATAGGGGCATAGATAAAATACCCTCCTGCCATATCGGCCAGACTTGATCCAATTGCACCTGCTATCAGGGCACTGTTTTTTCCAAGAAGTATGGCTACAATCATTATGGCAGCGTCACCAACATTTACATATCCTGTCAGCGTAGGAATCTGTATTATATATGTTGCCAGAAATACAAGTGCTATCATTAGGCCGTTTAAAACAATTTTCTTTGTAGAAATACTATTCATCACATGTCCCTCCGTAAGTATTGTATCGATACGATTTTCAACTGTATCGAATCGTTAGAGATATTTTAGTGATGAAGGCATTAATTGTCAATAGCTTTCACTAAATTTTATTTCAGCATATATAATTATTATCCAATCTATAGAATATATCCCTTGAATTGCATTAAATAAACCAGAACCAGGAATATTGTCTGGTTAAGCTCACAAACTGCTCCCAAAACATCACCTGTAGCCCCGCCTATCTTTTTACTTAAGGCTTTAACAACAAGCACAGGGAAAATTGCTGCTGCAATTCCGGCTGCCAGACCATTTACCTGTCCCATGAGATAGAATATTGCAAGGTAGGGTATTATTCCAATTAATATTTCTCTGGTGCCACAGTAGTCAATAAATGATTTTCCCAGTCCTTCACCACTTCTGGCATACTTGGATATTCCCGCTCCGACAAGAGAGCCTATTCGCCCTGCAACGGGCATAAGGATAATTACTTTCAAAACATTGCCTTTATCAAAGCTTATCAATAATGCTGTGTTTAGTGCTAGTACGCTTATAACAGAAAGAAGGGCATTTGTTCCAAGCCTGCTGTCTCTCATTATCTCCAGCATTTTATCCTTTGACCTGCCGGAAAACAAGCCGTCAAAAGTATCTCCCAGTCCGTCAAGATGAAGTCCGCCCGTCAATACTATGTAAATTATTACGGTAATTATGACCGATGCATAAAAAGGGAATACACAAGAAAGAAAATGATATGCAGCACCAAGAATGCCGCCGATAACAAGTCCGATTACCGGAGCAAAAACAAGTCCCTTACCAAAGTCTTCTGTTTGAACCTGCAATTTAAGCGGAATAGGTATCCTGGTGAAAAACTGCAGCATTAATATAAAACGTTTGAGATATATCATTAGTTCCTCCGTAAACCCAATGGTAGGAGATATACCGCTATCCCGAACGGGCGAATATGGAATTCGCCCCTACCCTTAACGGAACGACGAGGGTGCCGTTCCCTACACCGAACCCTAAACCCGAACCCTTAACAGGCGGAGCTGAGCCCTGCCCCTACATCCATCTCTGAACCCTGAACTATATTACTGTCCTCTGTCAACTGTCAACTATTTTATTCTCACCGGAATTCCCGATACACATAGATAAACCTCGGTGGCTTCCTTTGCTAGATACTGGTTCATTCTGCCGGCTATATCCCTGAAAATCCTTGCGGATGCATATTCAGGAACAACTCCCATACCTAATTCGTTTGTAACCAGAATAAAAGGGATTTCAGCCTGCCTGGCAGTGCATACAAGCTTATCCATTTCTGTTTTAACATATTCTTCAACAGCTGATATTTCATCGCTGCTTATGTTTTCCCAATCTGAGCATTTGTCAAACATGAGGTTGGTTATCATTATTGTTATGCAGTCAAGCATAACGGCATTTTTTCCGGCCAAACTGCACTTAATCACACTGTCCAGGCAGCTATAGGCTTCTATCGTTTCCCACTCCTCAGGCCTTTGCTCCCTGTGCTTTGCTATTCTCTGCCTCATTTCTTCATCCAAAGGCAGGGATGTGGCTACATAAAGTATTTTACTTCCGTACTTTTTAGCCCTTTCTTCGGCATATGTACTTTTTCCGCTTCTTGCTCCGCCTGTTACAAGTATGATTTCTCCCATGGCAGTCTCCTGTAAAATTCATACTTAAAATTATAACATATAAAGTATCAAGTAATATGATGTTTTCTTTAAAAAATGCATCAAAAAAAGCCTGCGTCAGACCACAGACTTTTTGAATCCTTTACTTTTTATGCGTTAAGGTTGAACTTTTCGTGTATTACATTGACTGCCATTTCTGAATCCTGTACATCCACCAGTACCGAGATTTTTGTCTCGGATGTTGTTATCATATGAATATTGATTCCGGCTTCATAAAGCGCCTCAAACATTTTTGCCGCTATCCCAGGGTTATTAACCATACCCGCACCGACGATGGAAACCTTTGAGTACTTATCGGAATGCTGTACTTCTCTCGGATTAAGCAGAGCCATGTTTTTATTTATTACTTCAAGTGTGCCTTCAAGATTGCTCTTTCCTACTGTGAACGAGATATCCTCGGTACCGTCTCTTCCGATAGATTGGATTATAAGGTCGACATTTATATTCTCTTTGGCAAGTGCGGAAAAAAGCTTGAATGCCATACCCGGTTTATCTTCTATCCCCATTACCGCAATTCGCGCTATTTCATTATCTCTGGTAACACCTCTTACCATAAGCTTTTCCACACTACCTACCTCCTTGACTATCGTCCCATCAATATTTTTAGATCTCGATTTGATTACAAGATTCACATTGTATTTCTTTGCAAGCTCTACAGCCCTATTATGCAGTATATTGGCTCCCAAACTTGATAATTCAAGCAGTTCGTCATAGGAAATATCCTTAAGTTTTACAGCACTGCTTACTATTTTTGGATCAGCCGTGTATACTCCATCCAAATCGGTATAGAATTCACATATATCAGCCTGTAGCGAAGCTGCCACCGCAACCGCCGTTGTATCGTCCCCGCCTTTGCCGAAGGTGGTTATATCTTCAAACTTGTTCCATGCCTGAGACGCTGCTATTACAACAACATTTTTTCTGTCCAGTTCCCTGAAGATTCTTTCATTATCTATTGACTTGATTCTTGCGTTACTGTAATTACTGTCCGAAATTATTCCTGCCTGATACCCTGTAAGTGAAATTGCAGGAATTCCTGAAGATTCAATAGCCATTGTTGTCAGTGAAGCTATTATCTGTCCGTATGCAGAAATAAGCACATCCAACTCCCGCTTAGACCTGCTGGGATTTTCCCTGTTTGCCTTATTCACCAACTCCTCCATGTAATTCCCCTGAACAGCTGCAACTACAACCACGGAGTTTCCGGCAATATATGCCGACTTCACTTTATCTACAAGATTTTTAGTTTCTATGGTGTCGGATATCAAGCTTTCTTCAAATTTCTGAACAATAAGTCCCAATGCCGCTTCCTCCCAACCTATTTAAAAAACTCTCCATATAATGCTTTTACAGCCTTAATGCTGTCATCACCGTTTACACCGAACATAATGCTGACTTCGGATGCACCCTGGTTTATTATTTCTATGTTTACGCTGGCCTTTGACAGAGCGTCGGTTGCTCTTGCAGCAATACCTACGGTGCGCATCATACCTTCTCCTACTATCATTATAAGTGCAAGATTATGTTCGATCAGAACATCATCTACATCCAGTTCGTCTTTTATGCGGTTCAGAATCCGTTTTTCCGCCGGTCCGTCAAGCTGATTTTCTCTTAGTATTATCGATATGTTGTCTATTCCCGAAGGTGTATGCTCATATGATACTCCTTCATCCTCAAGTATATGCAATAGCTTTCTTCCAAATCCTATTTCCCTGTTCATCATGTATTTACTTATAAAAATGCTGCAAAAACCTTTGTCACTTGCTATTCCTACTACAGGCCCATTTTTGGCTTCCCTGTCGGTAAGGATTTTTGTGCCTGGCGAATCAGGGTTATTCGTATTTTTTATACAAACAGGAATTCCGGTACGATATACAGGTTCAAGTGTTTCTTCATGAAGAACCGAGAAGCCTGCATAGGAAAGCTCTCTCATTTCCCTGTAGGTCAATTCGGGAATTGCCGCAGGATTATCTACTATATTGGGATTGGCTGCAAAAACCGAATCCACATCGGTAAAATTCTCATACATATCTGCATTTATTGCTGCAGCCAGGATAGATCCTGTAATATCCGAACCACCTCTGGGGAAAGTTACAACTTCTCCTGACTTTGAATATCCGAAAAATCCCGGAAAAATCATTATTCCATGCCTGTCACGCAAATTTTTAAGCTTGCCGTAGGATTCAGGAAGTACACGTGCATTGCCGTATTCATCGCTTAGTATCATTCCTGCATCTCTTGGATTAATATAGCCGGCATCATAGCCCTTTTCCTTCAGATATGCTGCCACAAGCTTTGCACTGTTGTCTTCGCCTGCCGCCTTCATTGAATCCATAAATTTATCATTGTTCTCTATGTTTCCGGAAAGCCTTTTTCTCAAATCAGCTTCGACTATGGAACCCATATCAGCCTTCACTCCCAGGTCATTGGCTATATCCTGGTACCTGGAAGCAATTTCGATCAGTTCTTCTTCAGCACAGCCTGTTTCAAGAAACTTCTTTGCGCATTTTATAAGCATGTCGGTCACTTTAATATCGTCCTTAAATCTCTTACCGGGTGCTGATACTACTATAAGCCTTCTTTCAGGATCAGCCGTAACGATACTGCAAACCTTCCTTATTTGCTCTGCCGAAGCTAACGAAGTACCTCCGAATTTTGCTACCTTCATAACCTACCCCCATAATATTGCATATAGTCTTTGAATTTTTTTCCTATTCTTCTTCTATTCTAATAATACTTACAACCTCTTTAATTGAAGCTATTGTACCCAAAACTTTTATCTTTTCCAGCATCGGACCTTCTTTCTCCTTTGCTGTTACAAATGCCAGTTCATCTTGCAATCCAGGCTTATTAAGGCTGATAAACTCTACCTGTCCCAGGCTGCGTGATATAAATTTTTTAGCTTCTTCACTATTGCGGACTTTAACTCTGACAAAAAAGCCAATGTCATTTTCACCGCTGTTTATCAGGTTATCATAGCTCTTTCTTTCCCAAATATTATTCCCATACATCCCGGTATGCTTTACGATATCGATTATATCCGCAACTACCGCACTTGCTGTTGGCAGCTTACCTGCACCGCGTCCATAGAACATTGCCTCTCCGATGGCATCGCCCTTAACAACTATGGCATTGAATACATCCTCTACGTTAGCCAGAGGGTGATCCTTACGGATCATTGCGGGACTTACTCTTGCATATACCTTGTTGCCTACTCTTTTGCTTATTCCGATCAGCTTTATTGTAGAGTTCATTTTTTCAGCGTACAGCATGTCGGTTACGGTTAATTTAGAAATTCCTTCTGTATATATGTTTTCACAATTAACATATTCGTTATATGCTATTGATGAAAGAATTGCTATTTTTCTGCAGGCATCATGACCTTCAATATCCGCAGTCGGATCAGCTTCAGCATATCCGTTTTTCTGCGCTTCCTTGAGAGCATCCGCAAAATCCTTACCTTCCTTTTTCATTTGGGTAAGGATATAATTGGTGGTCCCGTTCAATATACCTGTTATGCCGTGTATCTCGTTTGCAGCAAGGCATTGGTTCAATGGCCTTATAATGGGGATTCCTCCGCCGACACTGGCCTCAAAGAGATAATTAACCTTGTTGTCGCTGGCCATTTTAAGCAGCTCAGGTCCATGTTTTGCAACCAGTTCCTTATTGGACGTTACAACGTGGCGCCCTGACTGCAGTGCCTTTTTTGTGAATTCATATGCTGCACGTACTCCTCCGATTGTTTCAACTATTATACTGACCGTGTCATCATTAAATATATCTTCAGAATTCTTGGTTAACAAATCTGCATAAGGACTATCGGGTAAATCCCTTATATCAAGAATCCACTTCACCTTTATTTCCATTCCTGCTCTCTGACTGATACTGAAGCTGTTTTTCTTTATAACCTCTACTACACCCGAGCCAACAACTCCGCAGCCTAAAACGGCTACATTTACCATGTTTTACCTCCTCACAAGCTGAGAAAAGAGTTTATCAATTATCTTTTTTTGCTGCGTATTTCTTCTGTCATTTTATCAAGAAAACCTTCAAAACTTATTGAACCCAGGTCTCCTTCCGATCTGGACCTTACTGCTACAGCCCCGTTCTCCATTTCCTTGTCACCAATGACAAGCATGTAGGGAACCTTTTCAAGCTGGGCTTCCCTTATTTTATAACCAATCTTCTCGTTCCTGAGATCAACTTCTGTCCTGACTCCTGCTTCTTCAAGCTTTCTTTGGAGTTCCAGAACGTAAGGATGATGCTTTTCAATTATGGCTAAAAGCTTAACCTGTACCGGAGACAGCCAAATCGGGAAAGCGCCAGCGTAATGCTCAGTAAGAATTGCTATGAATCTTTCAATACTTCCGAAAACAACTCTATGAATCATAACCGGTCTGTGTTTTTCTCCATCACTTCCCACATAAACCAAGTCAAATTTGTCCGGCATCTGGAAATCAAGCTGTATAGTTCCGCACTGCCATGTTCGCCCGATTGAATCCTCAAGATGGAAATCAATCTTTGGTCCGTAGAATGCCCCATCGCCTTCATTAATCTTATACTTCATGCCTTTTGCATCAAGCGCTTCCCTTAAAGCGTCAGTAGCCATATTCCATTGTTCATCGCTTCCCATTGAATTTTCAGGTCTGGTAGAAAGCTCAACATGGTATTTGAAGCCAAACACTTCATAAAAATCATTAATCAGGTTTATTACGCCGATAATCTCGTCCTTTATTTGTTCCGGTGTCATAAAGATATGAGCATCATCCTGTGTAAAACATCTTACCCTCATGAGGCCATGCAGTGCTCCTGATAATTCATGTCTGTGCACAAGTCCAAGCTCAGCCATCCTTTGAGGAAGATCCCTGAACGAATGCAGCCTTCTTTTATATACCAACATACCACCTGGACAGTTCATTGGTTTTATGGCATAATCACCTTCGTCTATTTTAGTAAAATACATGTTTTCTTTATAGTGATCCCAGTGACCTGACCTATGCCATAATTCTTCACTAAGTATTATAGGAGTCCTTATTTCCTGATAACCTCTCTTTTTATGCTCAGCTCGCCAGAAATCTTCAAGCGTATTTCTAAGAACCATTCCTTTAGGCATAAAAAATGGGAATCCAGGGCCTTCATCAAATATATTATAAAGATCGAGTTCCTTGCCCAGTTTTCTGTGATCCCTTTTTTTTGCTTCTTCCAATCTTGTAATATATTCATCCAGTTCGCTCTTTTTAGCAAAAGCAGTACCATATATCCTCTGGAGCATCTTATTCTTTTCATTGCCTCTCCAATAAGCACCTGCAACAGACAATAGCTTAAATGCTTTTATCTTGCCGGTAGAAGTAAGATGAGGACCTGCACAAAGATCAACAAATTCCCCTTGCCTGTAAAAAGACAATTCTTCATCTTCAGGAAGGTCTTTAATCAATTCCACCTTATAAGGTTCTCCTTTTTCCTCCATAAACTTGATTGCTTCCGCTCTTGGAAGAGTAAACCTTTCCAGTACATAATCCTCTTTTACGATTTTAGACATTTCTTTTTCGATCTCTTCCAAATCTTCGATTGAGAAGGTCTTATCCAAATCAAAATCGTAATAGAAACCGTTATCTATAGAAGGACCAATAGCAAGCTTTATTCCCGGATAAAGACGCTTTACTGCCTGAGCCATTATGTGAGAGGTAGTATGTCTGTAGGCTTTTTTTCCGCCTTCATTTTCAAAGGTCAGAAGGCTTAGCTTGCAGTCCTTTTCCAGCTTATATGTCAAATCCTTAACTTCACCATCTACTTCTCCTGCAAGTGCAACTCTTGCGAGACCTGCACTTATACTTTCCGCAACTTCCCTGACTGTTATACCTTGTTCATACTCCTTACTGCTTCCGTCTTTAAGTGTAATCTTAATCATGTTAATCCTCCTCATATTCAGGGTTATAGGTGGAATAGGTAGAATAGGTGGAATGGGAAATTTCACATTCAACATGTTCTATCGTTTACACTCCATGTACCCACTTTTTATTATCTATCTGAATTTTTTAATAAGCATACTTAGTTTACTTCTGTTTCAAATCTTTTTGGTCCAGCATTTTGCTTTTTCTTTTAACCTATTCTACCTATCACCTATTCCACCCATTCTACCTATTTACAAATACAAAAAAGCCCTCATCCCTGTAAAGGGACGAGAGCATTCTCCCGTGGTTCCACCCTAATTTATTCTCGTTAGGATTATAACGTAATCAACGTTTCGGCTCAGAGGTGGTCTTCAAATACAATTCCTTAAAAGTGCTTTCAGCCTAAGGCACCTTCTCTCTTAAAAGAACAATGCATTCTACTCTTCTCGTCATAGTCGAATAAAATTATTTCTAATTATATTCTTAACAAAAGCTTCTGTCAATAGAATCTGTAACTCAATGCAAAATATACAGCAATTTTCTTGACAACCAGGGGAAATTCGTTTTAATAAACCTTTCCAAATAATATATTATATTTTCAGGCTGGATATTTTGTTAATTCAATTGCCTAAAATCGGTAAAAGGTATACAATATTTTGTTAGAAATTCTTTGCAACATTTTATACATATGCTATAATAACCATGTATACAAAATACAATTATTTATACTTTTCAGTACATCAGATTAAATGATATTAAAAGAACATTATGCACCAAACTCAGCAGCAAGAGATGTGGCAATTTTACTTGAAGTAACTGGAAGCACTAGCTTGTGTAGTTCTTGAAATAATATTTTCTCTGTAAAATCTGAATTATCTTATAATCTTATAAGGGGGTTTATAAACAATGCCAAGACATAAACAATCAATGGACGGCAATACAGCCGCAGCTCACGTGGCTTATGCGTTTACCGACGTTGCTGCCATTTACCCTATTACGCCTTCAAGTCCAATGGCTGACTCTGTTGACCAGTGGTCTGCCGCAGGCAGGGAAAACATTTTCGGTAACCAGGTTAAGGTCGTAGAGCTTCAGTCTGAAGCAGGTGCTGCAGGAACTGTTCACGGTTCACTTGCTGCAGGTGCTCTTACTACAACATTCACAGCTTCACAGGGTCTTCTTCTTATGATCCCTAACATGTATAAAATCGCCGGTGAATTACTCCCCAGCGTATTCCATGTATCTGCACGTACAGTCGCTTCACATGCATTGAATATCTTTGGTGACCATAGTGACGTGTTAGCCTGCCGTCAGACAGGTTTTGCAATGTTAGCCGAATCAAATCCTCAGGAAGTAATGGATATGGCAGCAGTTGCCCATCTTGCAACAATCGAAGGAAAAGTACCGTTTATCAACTTCTTTGATGGTTTCCGTACTTCCCATGAAGTTCAGAAAATTGAAACCTGGGATTACGCAGATCTTAAAGAAATGGTTAATATGGAAGCAATCAAAGCTTTCCGTGAAAATGCATTAAATCCTGAGCATCCTGCAATGCGTGGTTCACATGAAAATGGAGATATATTCTTCCAGCATCGTGAAGCATGTAATAAAACTTATGATGCACTGCCGGCTGTTGTTGAAAAATACATGGCCAAGGTAAATGCAAAGCTTGGTACAAATTACGATCTGTTTAACTATTATGGAGCTCCGGATGCTGACCGTGTAATCATTGCAATGGGTTCCTTCTGTGATGTGGCTGAAGAAGTCATAGATTACTTGACAGCTGCAGGCGAAAAGGTCGGACTTATCAAGGTTCGTTTGTATCGTCCATGGGTTTCAAGTGCACTTCTCAAGGTACTTCCGAAAACAGCAAAGAAGATTGCTGTTCTTGACCGTACAAAAGAGCCTGGAGCACTGGGTGATCCGTTATACCTTGATGTTGCAACAACTCTCCGTGAAGCAGGACTCAATGATATAATAGTAACTAATGGACGTTATGGACTCGGTTCCAAAGATACTCCTCCTTCTTCAGCATTTGCTGTTTATACAGAGCTTAAAAAGGATGATCCTAAGAAGCGTTTCACAATCGGTATCGTTGACGATGTAACATACTTAAGCTTGCCTGAAATAAAACCAGCTCCTATTACAGCTACTGCAGGTACTGTAGAATGCAAGTTCTGGGGCCTTGGCGGAGATGGTACAGTTGGTGCCAATAAAAACTCAACAAAGATTATCGGTGACCACACAGAAAAATACATTCAGGCATATTTCCAATATGACTCCAAAAAGACCGGCGGTGTAACCATTTCACATCTCAGATTCGGTGATAAGCCTATCAGGAGTCCATACTATATAAATCAGGCTGATTTCGTTGCTTGCCATAACCCATCTTATGTTATTAAAGGCTTCAAGATGGTTCAGGATGTAAAACCGGGCGGAATCTTCATGATCAACTGCCAGTGGTCCGATGAAGAATTGGCTACTAAATTGAATGCCGCAGCAAAGAAATATATCGCAGACAATAAAATTCAGTTATATACAATAAATGCTATTGATAAGGCAATTGAAATAGGTATGGGCAAACGTACCAATACTATACTTCAATCTGCATTCTTTAAATTGGCAAAAGTAATGCCTATCGATGATGCAATCAAGTTCATGAAAGAAGCTGCAAAGAAATCCTACAGCAAGAAGGGTGATGCAGTTGTAGAAATGAACTACAAAGCAATAGATGCCGGCTTAACTGCAATTCATAAGGTAGAAGTTCCTGCTTCCTGGTCTAATCCTGAAGTTGACCCGACTGCTCCTGAGCTCAAGGGCCGTGCGAAGACAGTTAAAATGGTTAAGGAGCTTCTTAATCCAATAGCATTAATGGATGGTGACAGCCTCCCAGTATCAGCATTCGCAGAAAACCCTAACGGACAGTTTGAGCTTGGTGCTTCTGCATATGAGAAACGCGGCACAGCCGTTAATGTTCCCGAATGGGATGCAAAAGAATGTCTGCAGTGTAACATGTGTTCCTTTGTATGTTCTCATGCAACAATCCGTCCATTTATGTTGGACGCCGATGAAGTTAAAGCAGCTCCTGCAAACATCAAGCTTGCCGACACCAAACCAAAGGCAAGCGAGTATAAGTACACAATGAGCATAACTCCTCTGGATTGTATGGGATGCGGTGAATGTGTAACCGTATGTCCTACCAAGGGAAAAGCTATTAAGATGGTATCTCAGGAATCACAAGCAGACCAGCAGCCGGTATTTGATTATTTGGTTGCAAACGTTGGCAAGAAACCTGGAGTTCCAGCTGAAACTACTGTTAAGGGATCTCAGTTCAATCAGCCGCTTCTTGAGTTCTCCGGAAGTTGCGCAGGATGTGCTGAAACTTCTTATGCACGCCTTTTAACTCAGCTATTCGGTGAGCAAATGTATATTTCAAATGCTACAGGATGTTCATCTATCTGGGGAAATCCTGCCGCAACAAGTCCGTTTACAGTTAACAAGGATACAAATAAAGGTCCTGCATGGGCAAACTCTTTGTTCGAAGATAATGCTGAACACGGTTTCGGTATGTATCTCGGACAGAAGGTTCTCCGTGAGCAGGCAATAGAAAAGATTCAAAAGCTTGCTGCTTCCGATAAGGCATCTGCCGATTTCAAGGCTGCTGCTGATAAATACATTGAAACCAAGGACAGCACAAAGGAAAATACTCCTGCTGCCGCAGCTTTGGTTGCAGAGCTTGAAAAGGCTGCTACTGCAGGTTGCGAGCTTTCTAAAGAAGTTCTTTCAAAGAAACAATACCTCGCCAAGAAGTCCATATGGGTACTCGGTGGTGACGGTTGGGCATACGATATCGGATTCGGCGGACTCGACCATGTAATTGCTTCGGGCGAGAACGTAAATATTATGGTATTCGATACAGAAATGTATTCAAATACCGGCGGTCAGCTGTCCAAGGCTTCAAACATCGGTGAAGTTTGCCAGTTTGCTGCTGCAGGTAAGGATATAGGCAAAAAGAGCCTTGCAGAAATAGGCATGAGCTACGGCTATGTATATGTAGCACAGATCGCTCTTGGAGCAAACCCGGCTCAGGCTATTAAGGTTCTTGCAGAAGCAGAAGCTTATAAAGGACCATCCCTGATAATCTGCTATGCTCCTTGTGAACTCCACGGAGTTAAAGGCGGCATGAACCACTGCCAGGATGAAATGAAGAAAGCGGTATCTTCTGGTTACTGGAACCTGTTCTCCTTCAATCCTGCTCTTAAGGCAGAGGGTAAAAACCCATTCACCCTGACTTCCAAGCCAGGTGACGGAACTTATCAGGATTTCCTTAAGAACGAAACCCGTTACACCAGCCTTACTGTTAAGTTCCCGGATCGCGCCGACAAGCTCTTCCAGAAATCTGAGACAGTGGCTAAGGCACGTTATGATCATCTGTTGAGATTAGTAGAGCTTTATAAGTAAAATTAAAGCTATAAAAGGTCCGGATTTCAAAAATCCGGACCTTTTTGTATTAAGCTGAAATTAGTTCCCCTGCCTTTTGTGCCTAAACATCTCCATACTTTTTTCTCTGCCAGATATAGTATCTGTTACCGTGCGAACATACTTGTTCAACACCCTTTTCTTTGGCTGTTCTTAAGTTTTCCTCAATAACATATCCGTACCGTTCCTTAACAAAATTCAATTTATCACAGTTTTCAAATTCATCACACTGCCAGCAACCATTGTACTCTTTGGACTTTACACATTTTGATATCTGGCATACATGTGATTTACCCCCCAAAGAGCATCCGCCGGTTTCCTGGCAAGTGGCCTTACATTGTACTTTTACAATACCATCAAGTATATTCATAAAAAGTGGCATATCCTTAAATATATCAAAATGCTGCCCTATTTCCTCCCATTCTTGTTCTTCGCTTAGCATCATATGCTCCGCAACAGCCTTCCAACTATTTTTTATACTATTTCCTCTAAGAAATAAATCCAGGTCATTCGCACTAATTAATTCTTTTAATTTCTTGGCTGTAGCGAATATTTCATTTTTGTAAAATAAACAGTCACAGCAAGTCAAACCACAAGGACAAACTAGTTTTTTATCCATTCATTCATACCCCCTATTACTTGTTATCTGTGTCCGTTCTCCTAATTCAATTTTATCTCTCGTAAAAGTCAATTGCTAACTTTGCAAATGTCTGACCAGTGCCTGTTTCTTCATAAAAACATTTTTTGTCCCCATATGTAAAATATCCCATATTCTCCCTTTATTATGATTTATCAAAATCTTAGTGAAATTTAACATATGGACAAGTCATCTGCCCCTTGTACTGTATTATGCATTACGCCCATTGCCCTGGAAGTTTTAGCTTTTCCATATACGGAAACTTTTTATCGTATTCTTCTACTTTATCAGAGTAACTATCTTCGAACACTTTTGATTCGTAGAATTTTCCTTTTACCCCATTCAACCCTCCAGGGACTAATTCAATTCCCATAAATGCACTAAAATTTTTACCATCTTTTGTTGTAATATTAAAATGTTCACACGGCTTGAAACCATGTCGCGGATAATACTCGGGTTCTCCAAATATAATAATCGCCTGATATCCTTGCTCTCTTGCCATCTGCATTGTTTTCTCCAATAATTCTCCACCAATACCTCTTTTCTGATACTCGGGATCAATACATAAAGGGCCAAAAGTTATTAAATCTATTCGCTTCTCACCATCCATTACATACGCTTTTGAATACATAATTGTTCCTACTATTTTTCCATCAAGCTCTGCAACTCTACTTAATTCAGGAATATAATCATCATTGATTCGAAGTATATGAACCAAATAATGTTCATTGCATCCAGGAAAATGAAGGTTCCAAAATGCTTTCTTTGTCATATATTCTGTTTCAAACCATTCATCTTCTCGTTCTTTTCTTATTATGATATTCTCCATTATGACAACCCCTTTCTTAACTTGCTTTATGCAATCAGGGACGAGCTACCTGTCCCCTTGACCCTTATTATTGCTTTTTCTTCAGCCCGTTAAAGAAAAGAAAGTTGACTTCCTTCAGCAGAACGGCATTGTTGCTGATTTGTAAGGCTGAAGCAAAATTATGGGTAATATAGTACTGGAAAATTTCAATATAGGTGGTCAGCGCTTCAGAAGAAACGTCTACTGTGATGATCTTTCCATTTCGTCCCTGTTCGATGATTTGCA
>JAUZPR010000049.1 GCA_030705825.1 Bacillota bacterium
CTTAATCTGCTGTTCGGTACAGTCATGCAGGAGTATGCGGAGCAGTTCATGGTTCTTAATAGTGAGGTAGGGTATGCCCCCGGCTTTGTAAGCTTCTCTTATCAATGCTCTTGTGAGGGGCACTTCGTCTCCTATATTTTCAATTAGTATCTTTTCCCCGGGCTTTAATTCAACTGAATAATTTATCAGTATTTCAGCAAGCTTTTCTATACGCGGGTCTTTCACACCAATTCCTCCAATTCAGCCAAGGTTTCTTCAAATACGTTTAGTCCATCCTGGACAGGTTTGGGATCAGAAAGGTCAACTCCTGCCTTTTTGAGCAGTTCAAGCGGATAATCCGAGCCGCCGCCTTTGAGGAAATTAATATATCTGTCCACTGCCGGTTTACCCTCTTTTAATATCTGCTGGGACAGAGCAGTAGCTGCTGAAAAGCCGGTGGCGTACTTATAAACATAAAAACTGGTATAAAAATGAGGTATTCTGGACCACTCCAGTTTTATATGGTCGTCAATCACAGTTTCACAGCCGTAATATTTTTCATTAAGGCCTTTGTATATATCCGACAGGGATTGCGCCGTAAGTGCGTATCCCTGCTCGACATTGGCATGGATGATCTTTTCGAATTCTGCAAACATGGTTTGTCTGAATACCGTACCTCTGAATTCCTCCAGGTAATGGTTCAGTAAATAAGCCTTCTCCTTTTTATCTTTGGTTTTTTCAAGCATATATCTCATAAGCAGGGACTCGTTCACTGTTGAGGCAACCTCGGCCACAAATATCTTGTACTCCGAATATATAAAAGGCTGTGTCTTGTTGGTATAGAAGGAATGCAGAGCATGCCCCATTTCATGGGCTATTGTAAACACATCATTTATGGTTCCCTGATAGTTGAGCAGGACATAGGGGTGAGTCTTAAAGGTGCCCCAGGAATAAGCCCCGCTTGTTTTTCCGACTGTTTCGTAAACATCCAGCCAACCTGAATTAAAAGCATTTTTCAGGTAACCTATATACTCGTCACCCATAGGCATAAGGCCCTTCTCAACTGTTTCAAGGGCTTCCTTGTATGGGATTTCCTTTTTGGGCATTTCTATTATAGGAACATACAGGTCATACATATGAAGCTCATCAAGCTTAAGTGCTTTTTTTCTCAGTTTCAGATACCTGTGTAGAAGATTCAGGTTTTTATTGATTGTATCGATCAGATTGTCATAGACATTTACGGGAATATTGTCATCATCAAGAGAGGACTGGAGAGCTGAGTCATATTTTCTTACCGATGCATAAAACCTGTTCTTTTTCACATTGTTGTTGAGCATAGAAGCCAAGGTATTGTGCTGGGCACCGTAAGAGCTGTAAAGTGCTTGGAATGCATCCTGACGGACTCTTCTGTCATGGCTCTCCAGAAATTTTACATACCTGCCCTTGGTCACTTCAACTTCTTCCCCGGTTTCATCCTTTATAAACGGGAATTTAATATCGGCGTTGTTGAAGGCTGAAAATATATCATGGGGAGCATGGGCAACCTCTGCCGAAAGAGCCAGTATTTCCTCCTCTCTTTCGGAGAGGATGTGGCTTTTCTGGCGTATTATTTCATCGATAAAAAATCTATAGGTCTTCAGGCTGCCATTTTGGTCCATAAACTTCTTAAGTGTATCCTCGGGAATTGATATTATTTCGGGAGTAATAAAGGATATTGCGGCATACGCTTCGGTGCTCAATGCCATAGCCCTGTCGGTCATTGCCTGATAAACCGGTTCAGTATTGTCTTCATCCTTTCTCATCCTGGCATAGACAAAAACCTTGTCATTTATAGAAATGAGTAGGTTATGAAGCTCGAGACATTCAACAAGCTTTTCGGGTGAATCTCCCAGATGTCCTTTAAAATCGGATAATTTTACCGCCAGCTCCTTGACCTTTTTAAAATCCTGCTCCCATAAGTCATTGCTCGGGTATATATCTTCAAGCTTCCACTTGAATTCAGGTGAAATGTCACTGCGTTTGGGAAGTGCGTTTTTGTTATTGTCCATATGTTTTACCTCCGATTTTTATAGTTGACAGTAGACAATTGACAGAGGACAGTTATTCTTATTGATAATTGATAGTTTACAGCCGGTTTTAACCGGCTTGGTTTGTCTCAGCCGTGGGTTTTAACCCACGGTTATTATGGCATTTCATGCATTAAAATAGGGGACATTTGTTTTTGTCCCCTATCATTATATCACCAGTATTTGCTTTTTAGTCACAAATTATCATATTTGTTATTTCTGCCCCGACTTTTGCTGACGGGATATTTCCGGGCATTTTTGGTTATCTTTTCAAGTATTGTCCTGTTTAAATCAAGGTCAAGATCATGGGATAAAAGCAGAAGATATGAGAAAACATCGGCTATTTCTTCCTTGACCTTCTCCAGGTTTTCCGTCTTCAAATATTCCTTGGCTTCCTCTTCGGTTTTCCACTGGAAATGTTCCATTAACTCAGCTGCTTCTATGGCGATTGACATGGAGAGGTTCTTTGGTGTGTGGAACTGTTCCCAGTCCCTTTCATTGCGGAACTTTATCAGTGCCTTGACTGAATCCTCCAGATTTGTACCTTTCATAGCTTTTTTCTCCTGTAAATTTATATGTCTATTATCTTATATATAATGGTAGCCGCTTCAGCCCTTGTCAGGTTGTCCCCCGGTTTTATAAAGTTCATGCCGTACTGGGGTTTGCCGCTTATGATGTTTTCTCCAATAAGAGAGCATACATTGGAAACGGCATAGCTTGATATCTGATTGCTGTCGGGGAAGGGTACCAGTACCGAATTGCTGTGACCCGGCAGCGGTTTTTCAATTGCCTTAAGGGTTTTGGCTACGATAACGGCCATATCTTCTCGCGTTACAGGTCTGTTTGGATAAAAATAACCATTGCTTCCGGAAATTATACCCATTGATTTTGCCGCCATTATATCAGTGTAGAACCACTTGTCGGGTGTTACATCCTTAAAGGTTCCTAATGGAGTTTTATTAATGTTAAAGGCTCTGACCATCAGTGAAACGAATTCTGCCCTGGTTATGGCACTGTTGGGTTTAAAATTGTTTCCGCTCTTTCCTTTAATAACACCCCTGCTTGCAAGGTCCTGTACTGCCGTATATGCCCAGAAACTGTATCCTACATCATTAAAGTACGAATTATATTTGGTTGTTGCAACCACTTCACCCGAATATGCAGTAGTACCGCTATTGGTGTAGGCTGCCACTCTGTAGATGTATTGTGTGCCGGGTGAAGCCGAATTATCCGTATAGGTGTTTGTACTGCTGCTCAAAGTAGCTATAGGTGTATAGCTGGAGCTGCTTAAAGATGTCCTTCTTTCGACTCTGAAACCGGCTACATTTTGTGCGGTGCTTTCCCAGGAAAGCTTTACCGTATCAGATGCAAGAGATTGGCATGTCAGGTTTACGGGACTTTTGACGCCAGTATTGACCTCTATTATATTACTGGGAGAGTAAAACACGTTATTTGAGGAATCCGTATAAAAGGCGCTTACTCTATAGAAATACTGCGTGTTTGCAGCCAGGTTTTGATCATAATAATAGGTTATGCCGGATGAAAGTGTACTTACGGTAATCCAGGAATCACCGTATCCTGTCTTTCGTTCCAGCTTGTAGCCCTGGACGTAGCCTGTACTGTAGGTCCAGCTTAACACAGCCGAACTATTGTTGTTATAGAGGGTACAGTATAGATAACTGGGTGAATAGGGCTGGTTTATAATTATTGCTCCGCTGTATATGTACGGAGAATAAGTATTGTCAGAGGCTTTATGGTACCTGACCATGTAGTAATAGGTTACATTTGGTGTCAAGGTATCAACATAGCTGGTGGTATTAGCTGGGAGGGTTGCACACTGGTACCAGGTGGTAGATGTACTGGACATCTTCCACACCTCGTATTCCGATTCCACCTTTGAATTATCCTTCCAGGAAAGCTTTACCGTATAGTCGGGATTAACCTTATAGGTCAGGTCGGATGGGTAATCGGAATAAACAAAGTTATTGGACATCTCATTGCTGTAAAGTGATGAGTTATTGTTAGATTGGGCTTTAATCCTATATGTATAGAGGGTTTTGTCCTTGACGGTTGTATCAGTCCAGGATGTTGTACCGGGTGAGGCCACTACCATAACCGAATAATCTTCACTGTCCTTTTTTCTTTCTATAACGTATCCGGTTAAACCTGATACGCCTGAATTGTTACCGTTCCAGGTTACTACAGCCTGGGTTGACGAAGGCTGAGTGACACTTGTTATGATCGGGGTGTTCAAATAAGTTTCAGCACCCTTGCCAAGACCCCCGTTGATGGGATAAGTCAACGACTGAACATCATAAACAACAGGAGATGCACTGGGATTGGAGCTTTTTACAGCTCTGATCCTGTAGTAATACTGTGTATTTGGTAACAGTCCCGTATCCTTATAGCTCAAGCCATTACTGCTGCTTGACGGATCGTAAGCGATGGTGGCGATAGTTTGCCATGAACTGCCGGTTGAAGGGGTTACCGACCGTTCGATAATTGTAGTACAAGCCTTCTGTATGGGATATGTCCAGTTCAAATCAAGCTCGGTAGATGAAGCAGGCACTATAGTCAAGGTATTGGGAGTATACAGGTCTGTTGTTGTGGCTGTAACTTCATTGGTTGGAGCAGAAATACCCATTGCATTATATGAAGAAACCCTGTAGGTATAGGTATGACCCGGGGTTGCGGTTTTATCGCTGTAAGAGGTTGTATTGGGAGGCAGAATTGCCAGTGCAGTTGAAGGATAGCTTGCATCGGCTTCGGTCTTACGTTCAACTCTGAAGCCCTGCTCGTTATTAGTAATAAAGGACCAGCTCAAATCAAACTGTGCGGCAGATACAAGAGTAAGTTTCAAGGAAGTGGGCGCATTGGATGTACTGGTAGCAGTTTGGGCTGTAGCACTTATTTGTCTGTTGCTGTTTGAGTCATAAGCTACAATTCTATATGTATAGGTAGCCCCGCTTACAGCCGTGAATTTGTCTGCATAGGCTGTTTGGAAGGCTCCGCTTGACTTGGTCAAGGTAGCGACATCGACTGAATTTGCAGCAAAACCGTCTGTAGACCTTTGTATTACCAGGTTAGATACATTATATGGATCGTTTGTCCACGAAAGATCTATTTCACAAGCCATAGTAGTACTGTTGAGGCTTGCCAGTGTGGCAGTCAGTGCGGTTGGGGCTATAGGAACGGTAACCGAATTTGTTATATTGCTGTAGCCGGTATATCCGCCGGAGACTGCGTGCAGGCGGTATCTGTATACTCCGCCGCCGGTAGGTGAGTCGGCAATACTTGAAGAACCGGAAGTGATATTTGAAGTACCAACCTGTGACCATGTGCCCCATGAGCTTGAACCATATTTTGACCTTTCAAGGACGAAGTTTTGTATGTTTGGGACAGAAGCCCCGTCCCAGCTTATGGTTGCTGTTCCGTTTGCAATGGATGATGTCAATACCGGTACTGTTATTGGTACTATATGTGCTGTAGCATTTGCAGAAGAGTGGCCTTTTGAATCTGTTGAACAAAGATAAATATCAAATGCGCTGCTGCCGGAGACATTATATGTATAGGAGGTTGAACCGCCCTGTACGGTTACTGGAGTACTTCCTAAAATGGAACTGCTTATTGTATTACCGGTAGTTGCAAGGGAGGTATTTGTCCAGCTGACAGAAACCGAACCGCTGTTAATATCATAAATTGAGGATTTTATTACCGGAGCATTCATTGGATCGGTTTTTATCGAACTTGACACAGCTGTATCCAAAACGACCGATACGGCAGAAAGCGCTTTTATTGTGTATGTATATGAAGTATCGGGAGTTAATCCAATATCGGTATAGCTAAAGGGGTTAAGGTCGGAATTTACGTTGGTTGTTTTTACTTTGACGGCTGAACCTCCGGCTTCTGTCCTGTCTATTTCATAGTAATAAGCATTTGGAACCGAGTCCCAGCTAAGACTTATCTGCGTATCCTTGTTGGGATCTTTCGTGTCGGCTGTAACGCTGAAGGCTGCATAAGAAAAAATAGTAGATGTATAAAGGCTTGATAATATGATTGATGCCGCAAGCAGCAGTTTTAATCCTTTTATTAAACTTTTCCTTTTCATGATAATTCCCCCGGATGAAAATATGGATTGAGAAATTTCCCTATCTTAAATATAATCGGATTATTATGCAAAAAAGTTTATTCTTAAGATTGGGCCGGGTTATATTTAAGGCATAACAGGAAAAAAATACACTTGAAAAGTATACGGAATTCATGTATACTGGAATTCGTTCAATTTGCGCCTATAGCTCAGCAGGATAGAGCGACGGTTTCCTAAACCGCAGGCCGATGGTTCGAATCCATTTAGGCGCACCAGTAAAATAAAGGGTTTCAAGATTTCAATCTTGAGACCCTTTGTTGTTTTTAGACCAACCTTACACCAACCGGTATGAAAATATGATTATATAATAAATTACCTTATTTGTACTTTTTATATTTTCTATATTTTCTAAACTCTTTAAAGCATAGCAAGTATGCAATTGAACCAATAAAACCTAAAAACAATGATAATACAAGCAATCCAGAATTGAGTATATTTTCTCTTATTGTTAAAAACATTGTTATAATAATTCCAAAAAACATTGAACCAAAAACAAATAGAAATATTATTGATGCTAATGACCTTTTAGCTTTACTTTTATTAAGACTAATTCTAAATTCTTTATTTTCTTCCCTATTTATGTTTACTTTACTCCAAATGAATTATACATTACCCCTAATAACTTAATTAATGTATACAAGAATTATATCATATGAGCCATCTACTTAAATATAAAATCAAGTTTATTCATGCTATCTCTTTTATTCTCTTCCGAAGAATGAACATACAAATTCAAAGTAGTGTTAACATCTTCATGGCCTAATAATTCAGATAGGGTTTTTACATCAATTCCGTTTTCGATCGCTCTGGTAGCAAAGGTATGTCTCAAAGTATGGATTCCACGCTTTTCTAATCCGCCATTTTCAAGCAATTTATGAAAAACAGATAATAATCTTCTGGGTTCAATACTTGTACCTATTTCAGAAGTAAATACTAAACCTGATTCTTTCCAAATTCCTGCAAGTAGTATGCTTTCTTCAAGTTGACCATTTTTATATTCTTTAAGTTTATGAAGTATAGAATAGGGGAGAGGTATTTCTCTATTACCTTTTTTAGTTTTAGGTTTTCCTTCTACAATTCTAGTTTTTTTGTTATCATCTTCAAAGTTTATCTGTCTCATTATTGTATGCTTGACTTGTATTATTACATAATATACCATTAAATCAACATAATTCTCTCGGCAGATAATGATTTAAATGTATCATTTAACCATAAAGGGGGATAACCATTGAAGTCAAAAAAGATTGTTACTATATGCATATTTCTTGTTTTTTGTTTACTAACTCTTTTAATTCTTTCCTTGTTCGGTAAAGACAATTTCCAAAACAACCTGAAACAAAATAAAATCAATCATTTGGAAACAGGTTTGTTTGGGACAGTTATTAAAGATGGGGATTGGATTTATTATGTTAATAAATCAGCAGGTGATAGCATATACAAAATAAAATATGATGGAACCCAAAAAGAAAAGATAATATCAAATGATTCGGAATTAATCGGTATTAAAGATAATTGGATATATTTTATTGACTACTCGTCAAAAAGTAAGTTGCGTAGAGTGAAAACGGATGGGTCTGGTAAAATGACTATCGTAGATGCTGATGTTTCAAATGTATTCATTTTAAATTATAATTTATATTACATAAATGAAAATGATAATAGAATATATAAAGCTTTACTAGATGGTAGTAATAAGAGTAAATTATGTGATGAACCAGCTGACCAGATGAGTTTAAACAGTAATTGGATATATTTCCGGTTTTGGAGTAATAGTAAATTATTTAAAATTAGTATTGATGGTTCTCAAAAGGTTCTACTTTTAAATGAAGACGCATTCTACAGTGCAATAGGAGCTTACATATATTATGTAGGTGAGAATCAAAAACTCTATAGAATTAATAATGATGGAACTAATAAAATTCAAATTCCAAATGCAAATAATGTGGAACAAATAGATGTTTCTAATGGGCAAATATATTATTTTGATGGTTCGCAGGACATATATAAAATAAACCTTGATGGTAGTGATATGACTAAACTCTATTCAAGTCAATCAATTAGAGATTTGAGTGTGCAAGGTGATTATATTTATCTCCTCAATGACGAATTAACTCATATCTATAGACTTAAAACTAACGGAACTTCTATTGAACCTGAAATTGTAAATTAATGGACGGGACAAGGGGACAGGTACCTTGTCCCAGTAATTTAACCCGAAGCAGGGACAAGGTACCTGTCCCCTTGTCCCTGTACGGCTTCTGTCCTGTCTACAGGATAAAATTATGTAAGTAAGTAACCTACCCTTAAGGATGGCTACAACTATGATTCCACTTGACTTATTGGTTTCCATAATATAACATTAATTATAAACAATGAAGTTCAATTCAAGATTGAATAAGTATGGAGACTTAATGATTACACATATTGTAGAGGTTATTTTTGTGCTATCTATATATGGGATTAGTAGCATTTTATTTGATAAGTTTTTAAAGGATAATAAAAAAGGGATTGGATAATTTTCTCGTTTTTCATTTTGTTATTTATAACAGATACTTTCTCCCTAAACAATTGCAACGAATATCATCACTAACTGTCTATAGCTTAATAATTGGAATATTCATGAAACCTAAAGCCATTTACTGGTTAATAAATAAGCTCACTAAAAACTCATCTAAAAAATTTAACTCATAGGCAATGAGTTAACAAGTAGCCACTTCCGTGCTATACATATACCTAAATTTGTTATGAAAATGAGGTATACAGATTGAAAAAAGTTTTATTTATTTTAACGACAATACTATTAGCTATAATATTAATTCCATTTTTAGTCATATTCGAATTGCCTGTGAAATCGGCGGCTAGACATGATTATAAAGTAATTAAACCTGTATCCATTACTGATTCTGACAAAGTACTGATATGCAGATATTCTGACGGCCCGGAACCCAGGTGGGAGGTTGTAGGTAATAAAGATGGTTTATTTGACCTATCCCAGCTAAATATTGAGAGTATAGTTGTAGAAGGAAACTTCCAGTATAGGGAATTGAACTATGACTTATTGAATAGTGAGGATAATAAATTCATTTTAAAGGGTAATTTTATCGGAGAAAAAGATTATGGTTACGGTACTTATAAAATCTTTAAGGTAGATAAATGGGATATATCATACCCAATTAAACAACCTTTAGGTTTTTTACCCAAAGGGAAGTTAGTAAAATTTGATTATTGGTTCAGAGAGTGAAGGGTTTTGGGGGGTACATAAATGAAAAAAATAATGTTCTTCATAATACTATTAATATTTTTAACTCCTTTTACCACATATGCAAACAGTGGTCCTGTATATACGTCTCCCGTACCTGGATTTCAACCTGTGCCTTTAAAGAGTGATTCGGTTGAAGTGTTGAGAGAGGATTTGACATTTGACACTAAGCAAACAAAGTACGACACGGGAGAATACTATCCTGAAATAGCTTGCATTACAGCAAAGTATCAATTATTCAACACCTCTGATAAAACAGTCAGTTATTCAATAGCTTTTCCTCATTTAGGCAGTGAAATGATATATTTTGAAAACGGTAAATATTTAAATACAAGTGTTAAGCTGAATGGTAAGGATATAAACTGTAAAGTAAAAGTAATTCCTGATATTACACTGGAAAAACTACAAGCTTCAGACTTTAGTAAAATAAGTTTTGATTCTATTTTAAAATCAATGAAATCAGCTGTAAATGAAAAAGACTTCAAACTTCCGACAGACTCTGAAATGGAAGGGAAATCGAACTACTATGAAAACATGGTTAGGTTGATTTTGTTTGATATTGACCTAGCACCAAAAACGACCTATAACTTGGAAGTTTCTTTTTATCAGGAATCAGGTATAAGTAAGTTAAAAACTTATGAATATACTTACCGATACGATTATTTTTTAGAACCCGCCAGGTACTGGAAAGCATTTAAAAACTTGAACATATCAGTAAAACTTCCACAAACCTATGAAATAACATCAAGCTCTTTAAAGTTTAAAAAAGTGAATAGCGAAAATGAGTATACTGCACATTTTGATAAGCTGCCTGATAAAAATCTTCAATTTGATATTTATAAATCTATGAATATTTTTGGAAAATTCATGGACAAATATAATTTAATAGCTCACTCAAATCCTATCTTTTATTTGATATTGCTACTTATTGTTCCATTAACACTTATATTTGTAATATTCTTTGTACTTTACTTCACTGGAATTTACATTTTAAATAAAGCAATGAAAACTAATATAAAGAGATACAGAACATCAATCATATTAAGCATTATTTCATTAGGAAACTTTATTGCATGTTACGTAATTTACTTAATAATCAGCATTATATCTCATTTTATTTTTCATACACAATCCCTTATATATATTGTTATTGGTATGTCAATCTTAACTATAATAATAGAATATTATTTTGTCTTCCAAAAGTTTAATTTGCGTGTAATCCCACGCTTATTAGTAACTGTAGTAGCCTTTATAGCATTGTTTATACCGTTTTTGCTATATAGTTAAAAGGAAAAAGTATCTCTTTAGTAAGTAGCTCACCATTAAGGATGGGATAACTGCTAAAAGCGATATTGAAAAAGGAAGGGCGAGAAATGTTGTTTCGTAAAAAATATCTTATTATGATATGCACTATAGTGGTACTCATTTTGATTGCTACATCTGTAACACTTTTACAATCGAGAGCAAAAATTACTAATATAAATCAGTTAGATACGATTGTAAAGAAACTTAATATAGCATTACCAGAGTCATCGAAGATAATAAATTATACAGAAGGAGAGTCAGCTAGTTTTGCAGCTAAAATACATATTGAAAATGAAGACATTGAAAATATGAAAAATGAACTGAACAAATGCTTTGGAAAAAGTCAATTAGGCTCATTCATATTTGAGGGGCTCTACTTTGAAAATGTTTATTCTTGGTGGGACTTGGAAAAGGACAAAATTATTTCTGAATATCAAAAGTATGTTGTAGATGGAAATGATACAGAAGAAGATCCTACCTTTTCTCATGATGTATATGCTTTTATTGCCAAAGATAATAAGAGTCAGGGTTATTACTTGTATGTTTCATATTAAATTTTTATTTAAATTGGAGTAAGTAGCCCACCCTTAAGGAAGGGTTACTTGCTACCCTTGTTGCATGTTTATTTATATGAGGTGTTGAAATGAAAATCAGAGATAATTATACCTGCCCTTTGGAATTAACTCAGGATTTGACTAAAGGGAAGTGGAAACCTATTATTTTATGGCAGCTAAGTAAAAGCAGCCCGCTGTCGCCCTCCGATCTGGAAAAATCGATCAAAGGCATCAATCAAAAGATGCTGTTGGAACAGATGGCGGAATTGGTTGAAGCCGGAATGATTAATAAGAAAATATATGAAGGGTATCCGCTCAGGACAGAGTATTACCTTACCGAAAGAGGATTTAAAATGCTTGAGGCCATAACCATTATGCAGGGAATAGGGGTTGACCTGATGAAAGAAAACGGTATGGAGAATATATTGAAATCCGGAGGTTTCATTGAATAGCACACAAAAAAGTAAGTAATTTACTAATGCCGTTCTTCATTTTAATATTAAGTAAAAGGACGGTGTAAAAAATGTATTCTTCAGAACAATTTGTAGAGAAGCTTTATGAAGGACAAAACTTGTCATTTATCGGCTCAATTGATGAAAATGGGTATCCTAGTATCCGGGCAATGTTACGTCCAAGGAAAAGGGAAGGTATTAAAACCATTTATTTTTCTACCAACTTGCCAACAAACAAAATACGCCATTTCTTGAAAAATGAGAAAGCCTGCGTCTATTTTTGTGACCCTTCCGCATTTCAGGGAGCACTGCTGACCGGCACCATGGAAGTACTGGAAGCGCCTGAATATAAAGAAATGATTTGGCGGGATGGGGATGATATATATCATCCTGGAGGTGTTACAGACCCAAATTACTGCGTATTAAGATTTACTGCCATTAGCGGGCGTAAATACAGTAATTTTCATTCTGACAACTTTAGTCTGTAATATGCATGGTCCGGCAGGTAGCCCAACCCTTAATGGGCTGCCTGCTTATTCATTTGCCGGTGCCTTTTTACCCGCAGGCTTACTCTTGTTTTTTTTAGCCTCCGCAATTATCCAGATAATCACCGGAAAGATTACCTGCATGGGAAAGGCGTAATACCTGTACACCTTGAACGCCCAGTACTGCATCATCATGGTGGTGTCGTAAACGATATATGATAATAAAACCATAAGTGAACCCAGTTGTATTACCACTTTCCTGTAATCCTTCAATTTGAAAATCCTCTGAATTCCCCTGGAGGCTACAAGCAGGCAGATTGAGCTTTTGGCAAATGCCCCAACTACGAATATAATTGAAACTGTAACTTCAATTCTTTGAATAAAATCACCGACACTGATTCTGCTCACGGCGACATAGGACGGAAAATAAAGCTTGGAAGTAAGCTGACCTAATAATGAGATGTTTCTTATTGTTAAAACCATTATGAGTGTTCCTGCAAACAATATCGCCAGGGTATATACCTTGAAGGGGGATTTTTTTGTTTTCAGACAAAAAAAGGCTCCCAGCAGAATAGCACTTTCAGCAAAAGGAAAGGAAAATGCTGAAAAACCCCCGTTAATAACAGGCCCCAGGCCCTTCCCAAGCACCGGCTTCAGATTGGTTAATTCAAACTGGGGTATGGCCAGACCAAGTACTATTAATAAAATAATCATCAGAACAGGAAGCAGATAAGCGCTGATTCTCCCGATCTCTTCAATTCCAAGCCTTACTGCAAAGACACATAATAAACCAAGCCCAAGCATGGGGACAAAAATGGGGGTTTCGGGCATGGTCATTGTTACCATGAACTCACCGAAATTTCGTAAAACCAAAGCTCCAAGATGGAATGCATACCAGATATAAATTAAAGCGACAAGTTTTCCTAAAAGCCTGCCCAGAGTCATGTCCAATATTTCAAAAAGATCCTTTCCCGGGAATATGGACAGCAGCCTCGAATAAATCAAAATAACCGGTAATGACATAAGAAGACCTGCAATGACAGCTAACCATGCATCATTTTTTGCATCACTTCCAACGCCGAGTATTAATGTGCTTCCCATTGTGAAAAGCATAAGAAGGCATATGGCTTCCTTGTCGGTTATAAGTTCCTTTCCCATAAATCCCTACTTTCCGAATATTGAGGTTATAATTTCCCTGATTGGAGCTTCAGGGCTGGGTATCTTTAAATTAAAGCTGAGCAGCAGGGCAATTGTAAATGAAACCAAGCCAAGGCAGGCATTTACGATAAATTCCTTCCACTCTTTCTGTTTGTAAAGCGGTAAAAAATCGTATAAAAATACTACTGAATATATTAAAATTACAATTATAAACATAGGCTAATCCTTAACTTTGATAGTTTTGGACAAAACAGCACTGTTTCTTATATGAATCTTTGGTATGACAGTTACCTTAAGACTTTTTAACCTGTCATCCCAGTTGTTGCTTAATTTACCCCAAAGCTTTGGTTTATCGTTTTTTAATTCTGATCCAAAGCCAAATATGTCAACTCCGAAATCTGTCTGTACCTTTTTTATCAGATTTTCAATTCCTGCTTTTAAAGAAGCTTCACTGTCTTTTTCAAGTTTTATTCTGCCCTTGTCTTCAATAAAGTTTTCACTTCCTTCAATCTCATCTATTGCGGTAGTTACTGTTATATTTACTTTGAATTCAATATTGTTGTCACTGACTAAAGGTTCCAATCTGGTTTTGTTGCCAAATATTTCAAGAGCAACCGGGCACGTACCTTCTTCCCCGGGTTCCTCCTGACTAAGCACTCCAGCTTTAACCTTGTTTTTTATAAATAGAAGATACTTGGTCTCCTCCCCATCCAAAAAGCCAATCAATTTATCATGCCTGAAAACTGCAGTTCCCATTATTTCAAGAACACTTTTACTATCAGCCTGCCTTATATTTATCAAAGGCATTACAGGGGAGGTCCCGTCACTTTCCAACATGTTCAAAAAGTCAAACAGGTCAATCTTGGGGGCTTTAGCCAGACTTTTTTGATTATCCAGCATGGAATTAAGTTCAAATGATTTTATTTCTTCAGTGACTCCTTTTCCTCTTTCTAATATCTCACCTGCGGTTTTCTCGCCTGATATAAGTATTTTAACATCAGTTCTGGTTTCGGAATCCCTTGTATACCAGTCGATTATTTTTGCGATACCTTCTCTTGCCACCTCCTGGCTTAATAGGATCACCTTTGCATGGCTCCAGTACAATCTTTCTCCCGACAGAGATATCTCATTCCGCACTGCATCCATCATAGTTTCTCCTTCCATTGTTACAATCCTGGAGCTTGGTTTGGCATCTCTGCCCTGACTGATATGCACTATCTCAACAGTAACCCTGTATCTGCTGTTTGTTCCCTTATCAATTGCTACTCCGGCTACAATAGCCAATTTTTCTATTTCCCTGTAATTCCAGCAGCCGGTTAAAAGCAAATTTCCCATAATTATTAAGACAAGCAAAATAATCTTGAAGGGCTTCATCCGGTTTTTTTACCTCCAGTCTTTTTTGTGCGTTGTCTTACAAGATTTTTTGCTCCGATTATCTTAGGCCTGAGCTTCATTGACCACCATGGAGCCCTTATAAAAGTATCCTGCCAATTATGTCCTTTCAAAGTAGTTACATTTAACATGTATGGAACGCCAAAGGAGCGTATGCTTAAAAGGTGAAGGCTTATGGCAATTACTCCGAATATATACCCATAAATACCTAAAATTGAGGAAAGGATTAGAAACAGAAAACGTATCATAATAACAGCTCCTATAAGCTTTAAATTCATAAGGGTAAGGATTCCCGATAAAGCCGTTACTATAATAACGGGAGCACTGACCAGCTTGGCTTCAACGGCAGCCTGTCCCAAAACCAGGGTTCCCACAATATTTACAGCCTGCCCTATTAAAGTGGGCATTCTGGTTGCAGCTTCCCTGAGCAAATCGAATATCAGAAGCATAACTAGAAGGGAAAAAAATGACGGGAACGGTACACCCTGTTTGGAGGCCGATATGCTTAAAACAAGCGGTGTAGGCAGCATTTCCTGATGAAAGGTGACAATTGATAAATATACGGCAGGAACACTTACGGCCAAAACAAAGGAAATAGTCCTTAAAAACCTGTTAAAGGATGAATATATAAAATTATTATAATAATCCTCATTTGATTGGGAATTCTCTATCATTATATAGGGTACGGTAAGAACTGACGGGCTACAGTCGGAAATAATGGCTATACGCCCTTCCAATAGTTTGGCGGCAACAACATCGGGCTTTTCCGTATGACCCACAGTTTCAAAGGGGGAAAAAGGTGCGTCCCTGATAAGCTCCTGGATATATCCCGAGTCAATAATGCCGTCAATATCGATTTGATCCAACCGCTTTTCCAGTTCTTTCAGAATATTCTCTGAAGCTACGTTTTCTATATAACAGATACATACCCTGGTATGGGTTTTAGAGCCAATTTCCCTGAATTTGAGCTTTAAGTCTGGATCTTTAATCCTTCTGCGTATCATTGTTATATTCATAATTATTGATTCTGTGAGACCTTCTCTGGGCCCGCGCACAACCTTTTCGGATTCGGGCTCGGTTATGGCTCTTGTTTCCCAGCCGTTGGAGCTGATTATCAATGCTTTTTCGCAATTCTCAATAAGAAGCAGTGTATTGCCATACAATATGGAGCTTACAATCTGGTCCAATTGGTTCTCCAAATTTACGTTACCAGAAGCAATAACCTTGTATTGCAGCTCTTCAGGCAGGTTGTGAATATCTATGCCATCCTTGAGATCACTGCTTAATACAGGTTGAATTATATCCTTATTTACTATTTGGGGGTCTATCATACCGTTAAAATATACGGCACAGCATTTTACCGCTTTTATGTTTCTATTCTGAAAACGCCTGAAAACTAAAGTTTCATCGTTTGTAAATATATTTCTCAGAAGTGCTATATTTTCTTCCAATGAAGAACCTAGGAGTAAATCATTTAACTCTGCCATATTATCCTTATTATTTTCTTTAACGGCATTCTGCTTTTTAAGAGTCATTTTATCACCTGTTATGGTTAGTACTCACAAAATTTATTTTATTACATCTTATTATGCCAAATAATAAAAATCCTATGATGAAAAAGAAACTAGGTAAAACTTGCCCATTATATTAACTTATAAAAAACTGCCGTTCTTTACTAAACGGCAGTTCCGGTTTTAGAGGTTGTATGTTTTTGTTGAAATGTTCCTGCAAAATTCGCTGTCATGCTCCACAAAAAGTATGGTGGGTGAATATTCAAGCAGCAGTTCCTCTATCTGCATTCGTGAGATTACATCTATAAAATTCAGCGGTTCGTCCCAAATATGCAGGTGAACCTTCTCACAGAGGCTTTTCGCAATGAGAACCTTTTTCTTTTGTCCTCCGCTGAAATCAGACATGTCCTTTTCAAACTGGACTCTTGAGAAATCCAGCTTTCTCAGTATAGCCTTGAACAAGCTCTCATCAATATCATTTTCAAGGGCATATTCGGTCAGGTTGCCATGAAGGTGTGACGTATCCTGGGAAACGTAGGATATCTTAAGCCGGCTGCCTTTTCTGACAGTACCGGTATAGCTTATATCCTCACCGTAGATTAGCTTGAGAATACTTGATTTGCCTGAGCCGTTTTTACCCGTAAGTGAAATTCTGTCACCCTGCTCAACTGAAAAACTTACATCACTGCAAACCATATGATGGTCGTAAAATATTGAAACCCCATCCAGTTCAACAAGACGTTTATTATGGTATGCAAGCTGGGATATCTTCAGGCTGTCCTGGTACTCTATATTTTTAAGAAGCTTTGATTTTTCTTCAATTGCAGACTGCTGCCTTGCTTCAAAGGCTTTAGCCCGCTTCATCATCTTTTTGGACTTGACCCCTTCATATGGTCTTCGACCGGCACCTTTCTCGGTTATAGTCGGATCAAAGCCTATTTTCTTTGATTCCGAATAATCCGACCAATTTGCAGCGCGCTTTGCGGAAGCTGACAATCGTGCAATATCTTTTTTTAGTTTATCGTTTTCTTCAAGCTCGAAATTGTCCTGCCGTTTCTTATTTTCCCACCAGCTTGTAAAATTACCTTTCTGGATTTCGATATTTGTTTTATTGATTGAAAGAATATGGTCAACACAGTTGTCCAGGAAAGCCCTGTCATGAGACACCAGAATAAACCCTTTTTTTGAATTCAAATAGCTGCTTACTGTTTTTCTTGCATTCATATCAAGATGGTTTGTAGGTTCATCAATCAATAAAAAGCTGTTTTCCTTATGAAACAATGCAGCAAGCAAAACTTTGGTCTGCTCACCGTTCGAAAGGGTACTGAAGGGGCGGTATAATACATCCTCGGAAACCTCAAGCAGCGACAGCTCCCGCATAACCTCCCAATGAACGTACCCGGGACATATTTCTTCAATGACATCAATAGTATTATTTTCCCTGTCGGATACATTATAAGGAAAATATTCAAAGGAGACATTTGCAGAAATACTGCCGCTGTACTCATATTTACCAAGCAGCAGATTCAGAAAGGTTGTTTTACCCCTTCCGTTCCTTCCTGTGAAACCCAATTTCCAATCCGTATCAATTTGAAAGCTCACATTTTCGAAAATATTATCGTAGGTGCCATCATAGGCAAAGGTCAGGTTTGAAACGTTTATAAGCGACATGTTATCCTCCTGTATTTAAAATATAAAAGCCGCAAGAAAGTCAATTCTTGCAGCTTAAAAATACAGCGAAGTCAAACCTTTATAAGGCAGGACGTGTATATATTCTCAAGTGAAAAAATAAGCAACTTTCTTGCGATGGCATAATAAAACAAGAGGCCTTATGCACTCCGGAAATTTTATTATGCTTTTTAAAATCAGCAAGAAAAGTTACGCATCTTCCCAACTCCAATTCATTAATTTTAATTTATTTTATCATACCCTATTTTAAAGTTCAATAAACAAACCTTGCGGACAATATCCCAATTCTTCACAGCAGAGTAAAGATAAAATATTTGAACCAGAAAGGTATGATAAAATACCAGGTTAGTGTAAAATTAGTGTTGGAATCTTGTACAAAAAGGAGATTTTTATGGAAGCCAGAACAAATTGTGAATGCTGCATAAATTACATATATGATGAGGAATACAACTGTTACGGCTGTGAAGCCAGTTTGGATGAGGATGAAATGGGGAGGTTCCTGAAGAACTCCTTTGATAATTGTCCCTATTTCCGGCTGAATGATGAATACAAGACTGTAAGAAAACAGATATGACCTGGAAATGCAAAACGGCCGAATATCCATCAAATATTCCGGCCGTCAGCCTGCTCGTGCGGAGCAGTTTTGAGATTTACTTCTGTTTAGGTATTCCTTTTTCAAGCTTCATGTACCTTGACTTTCGCCCTGCAAGTTAAATTTCCTTTGGACTCAGTCCCTTCCGATTATTTAATCAATCCGCTTTAGGATTGTTAATATATACATACCCTTGTACAATAAGCTTAAACAAGAAAATAAAAATATTTTTTGCTTTTTTGGTGCAGCTTCTCTAATGTTTCAGAAATAAAAAAGTACTTTGAAAATGTTCAAAGCACTTTTTTATACTTTTGAGAGAACGTTAAACGTAAGGAACTGCCTCACCATGTTCTTTGTTCTATTTTAGCTTATGTAAAATTGGAACTTTGATAGTACTATTTGCAGTCATATCCGAAACCATTACCGCAGAAAAGGAAGAAGATTATAATAATTACTATAATCCACAACCAGGGCTGTCTCCACCAAACAACTGCTACTGGTCTGTCATCATCCATTTTTATTTCACCTCTTTCTGTTATTTTGGATCACACGGATTGCATACCGGGCGCCAGAACAAAATTAAAAATACAAGGATAAAGAAGAGAAGTACGGGATCAAAGCAATTGAAGCATCTTTCCAATATGTTACCCACTATAAATAACCTCCTACTTTATGTCTTAATTCATGGTATGCAAAAGCTTGATAAAGTGTGTTTTTATATAAAAAAGCTGCCGACAAAAATTTTTGGCAGCAGCCGTCATGCTTTTTTAAATTCTTGACTGTACTTCAAAATGGTAGTTCCAACCGGAATTATTGTCCCAGTTATTTGCACAATCCTTAAATGCAATATTTAGAGGTTTGCCGTCGGTCACATGAATATCGGCTTCAAATCCTTCATTAGTCCGTCTCATTTTTATATCGCCGGTATTATCCCACGCTTCTCCATAACCCACATGCATATATACTGAATGTGCTCCCGAATTATACAGCAGGCCCTTATATGCTATAGATGCATTATCACCTTTTGCAACTACATTGGGTGTTAAAATCACACCATTTTCATGATACATGTTATACAAAAAACCGCCTCCTTAAAATTATAAAATGCATTTCATTAGATATTATTTGTTGCAGATAAGGTTATATACAGCGTATTTGTGGCATGAGACAGGAAATAATTTATTAATTGCTAATAACGTTCAAAATTCACAATTTATTAAAAATTTCCATACAAATTATGCACAAATCCAATTTAGTATTAGAATAAGTAAACAAAATAATGGCAGTATGACGAAAGGCAGGAGCAATTATGAACGAAGCAATGATACAAATAACGAATATGAGCAAGATTTACGAAATGGGTGATAATAAAATCTTTGCTTTGGACAACATATCATTAACTATAAATGCCCATGAATTTGTAGCTATTGTAGGGCCTTCAGGCTCGGGAAAATCAACGCTTATGAATATGATTGGATGTCTTGATACGGCAACATCAGGTGAGTATATACTGGATGGTAAGTATGTAAGCCGCTGTAAGGACGATGATCTGGCCGTTATCAGAAATGAGAAAATCGGTTTTGTATTCCAAAAATATAATCTCCTTACCAAGTACAATGTTCTTGAAAATGTGGAATTGCCCCTTATATATATGGGAATAGGAGCAGGCGAAAGGAAAAAAAGAGCTATAGGAGCGCTTGAAAAGGTAGGCCTGGCAGACAGAACTTCCAGCAAGCCAACCCAGCTTTCAGGCGGACAGCAGCAAAGGGTTGCAATTGCCAGGGCTCTGGTTACAGATCCACCGGTAATCCTGGCAGATGAACCGACCGGTGCCCTGGACAGTAAAACGGGTAAAGAGGTGCTTCAGATGCTAAAGGATCTTCATAAGATGGGGAATACGGTTATATTGATTACTCACGATATGGATATAGCCAAACAAGCTGAGAGAATAATCAGAATACAGGATGGAAAAGTTGTTTCGTATTCGGATATTGAAACTGAAGACATAGAAGCTGCAGGTTAAATTTAATTATTTACTCAACTTTCCCACTTTGAAATAAACAACCATTCTCAGGAGTATAAAAATCAAATAAATTTGAAAAATCATAGAAGCGTTCGATGTTTCAAATGAATGGCTGCAACTTAATAATGAAGTGGGAAAGTTGAATTATTTATAAATAAAGGCTTACAAACTGTTTGTAAGTCTTTGTTTTTGGGTAAACATAAATTAACACATTATTAACAAAACTACTGATTATTTATAATAATTATCAATTAAAATGTGTATAAAAGAAAGAAAGGAGGAATGACAAATGTTTAAATATAAAACTTTAAGGTGCAGCCACTGCAACTCAGTTATTGTGAATATCCCGGCAGCTGAAGCAAACAAGCTTGAAGGGATGAATTTTACATGCGAATGCTGTGGACATCACAATGTGCTTAAAAAATCCGGATTTAAAAAAGTAAAAGCAGAAGATACCATTATCAGTATTCTAAATCTGGAAAGTCTTGCAGGAATCTAGCCATTTGTACTTAATGGCTTACAGTGCTAAAATAATCGGTTAACTACCGTTGATATAAATAACATTACTTTGAAGGTGATAGCTTATGAATCAAAAAGTTGAATCGATAGATCTGGAAGAGCTGCAGAGAAGCATAGAAGAAAACTCCAAAATATTGGACCAATATATCAGGGAACTTAAAGAGATTGCAGCGAGCTTATAAAAAAATGAGATGAAAATACTTCTTCATCTCATTTTTTTATGTACCGCTAATATATAAAGGAGCCCGTAATGATCTTAACTCCGGCTGATATAAATCCCTGCATACCTGCAAACAATCTTTCGACTGTTTACAAGCATTACGGAACCTATAAAAACCTTTGCTCGGCTACTGGAAATATCTTGGAAACCTGCTGCGATACATTTGATACCGCAACAAACCTCCAACATGAAAGTAAACCAATACAGGAACTACCAAAACCAGCACAGTAGGCTGTAGTCAATATACCCTTATGCCTGCGAAACCCCCAGCAACCTTAGCTCGAATGCAACATATCCTTTTTAACCATATTAATATACTTAAAAGCACATTAATACAGCTATACAAGACATATAACACTCTTCCCTCCGGCTAATACCAAGCCTTTGCGCCAAGCCGTAGATAAAGCGCATCCGTAAAGAGCGAAGTATCCATAGGGCGAAACCTGATATCAACCTTTGGCCGGCTATTACAAAGCCTTTTCAAACCTTGTAATAATCTAGGCTCAACCATTACGAACCCTACGCTCATTATTATGGTCGTAATGCTCTTTTAAATACATGTTAAATTTAAACTCCATTTCAATTTTTTACGA
>JAUZPR010000005.1 GCA_030705825.1 Bacillota bacterium
TATTGCTTTTCGACTGTACACTGTCAATTGTACACTGTACACTTACATTTCAACTGTACACTGTCCACTGTCAACTATCAACTTGAACACGGCTTCCCGGCTGCAGCTTGGGATTTAAATATGCTTTCGGGGAAGTACTTATTATTCTGCTGATAACATATCCATCGTTCTGATCTCTGGATACCTGCACCTTTACACCCAGATAGTCCATTTCCATTGTTTCCTGAGGTCTATATCCGGCGTCTCCAAAAATTACGTCCATAGGCATAATTGTATATAATATCACTGTATTTCACTTCTTTCTGTCTTGGCAGATAAATTGTTTTTCCTGTTCTCTTCAATATAGTCGTAAAGCTTTTTTAACGCATCTTCAAGTCCACCCGTTTCATTGATCAGACCGTTTTTAACTGCTTCTTGACCAAATAGAACAGTGCCTACATCATTGGCAAGCTCACCTGTTTTTAGCATCAGTTCTCTGAACTTGTCTCTTGAAATTGTAGAATTTTTTGAAACAAATTGTACTACCCTCTCCTGCATTTTATCAAAATACTCATATGTTTGAGGTACACCTACAATCATGCCATTTAATCTAATAGGATGTATTGTCATTGTTGCCGATGGTGCAATAAAGGAGTAATCTGTAGAAACAGCCATAGGAACTCCTATGCTGTGTCCTCCTCCCAAAACTAACGATACAGTAGGTTTGGACATGCTTGCTATCATTTCTGCAATAGCAAGACCAGCTTCAACATCCCCTCCTACCGTATTCAAAATAAGCAGTAGTCCGTCAATTGACATATCTTCCTCTATTGCAACCAGCTGTGGAATCACATGTTCATATTTTGTAGTTTTGTTTTGAGGCGGCAGGATTATATGACCCTCTATCTGCCCTATTATAGTCAGACAGTGTATGTTTCCTTTCGGATTTGAAACAACTGAAGTTCCAAGTTCCTTTATTGCTTCTATCCCATCATTTTTTTCCTTGTTTTCACATTGCTGATCTATTTCATTAACCGGGGTTCCGCCGAAGGTAACTTTGTTATTCCCTGTCAAACCATCACATCCTTATCAATAAGCTGTCAACATATTTATTATTGATAAATTAGCAAAAAAAATTCTATTTTAAATTATTTTCAGCGAATTTATGACAAGAGACCAAAATATGACCAATTTCTGCTATAATAAAATTAAATTAGCGTTTTAATTTTTATATTCGGCTGGGTGATTTTATGTATAAAATATTGGTCATTGAAGACGATGAAGCTTTAAGAAAGCTTGTTTGTCAATACCTTGATAAATACGGATACATTACCGTAAAGGCAACTGATTTTCATAATATTGATTCATATATAGAAAAAACAGAAGCCGATCTAGTACTTCTTGATATAAATCTTCCCTATTTTGACGGTTATTTTTTATGCAGGTTGATCCGTAAAAAATCAAAGGTTCCGATAATAATACTATCTGCAAGAAACGGCGAAATGGATCAGGTTCTTGCCCTGGAACTAGGTGCAGACGATTACCTTGTAAAACCATTTAACTTTGAAATAATGCACGCCAAGATTAAAGCAGCCCTTCGCAGAGCACACGGGGAATACTCAATAAAAGATGACTCCTCCCTCAGCAATAACGGTCTTGAAATTAATGAGCAGACCTTTAAAATTTCTTTTGGAAGCAAGTCAGCCGATCTTAGCAAAAACGAATTCAAGCTACTTAAAGTTCTTATACAGAGCAAGGACAAGATTGTAAGCAGGGAGTCAATCCTTGAAGCCCTATGGGATGACAGCAGCTTTGTAGATGACAATACTCTAACTGTTAATGTGACAAGGATTAAAGGGAAACTGCAGGAGTTGGGAATTACAAACGCAATAAAAACAAAAAGAGGTGCGGGTTATCTCTTCAATTCGGATTTTTCTGAAGGAGAAAAGAATGACTAGAAAATTGTTTTTTAGCTTTATCAAAGATAAGACATCTTTCATTTTTCTTTATTTTGCAAACAGTATTTTTCTTATAGTTTTCTTTGAACTATCTACAAACGGCAGGTCAGAAATAATTTACCCTTTATTTATATCACTTTTCTTCTTTATTCTGTTATTGACAAATGACTGGTTCAAGTATAAGTCCTTTAACGAAAGTCTGATTAAAAGCACAGTCAATCCGCACATTGAGCTACAAGCAAATACATATGAACAGACTGCAGTGTCTGATACCATAAGAGCCATTCATTCAGGTTATTTAACCTCTATTGACAATCTGAAGCTTGATTTGCAAAACCGGAAACACTTTATTTCACAGTGGATTCATAATATGAAAACACCCGTATCTGTAATAGATCTTATAATACAAAAAAGCTTATCCGAAAATGATAATCCAGAGGACGCTATAAAAAACATAAAAATGGAAAATGAAAAACTTTTTAATGGTCTCGAACAGGTATTGAGTTATCTAAGACTTGAAGAGTTTTCTACGGATTATGAGCCTGAAGTTGTTGATTTAGCTGTATTGATGAAAAATGTTATCAACAACAGAAAAACACAATTCATATACAGTAATGTATTCCCCAGGTTTGGAACAAGTCCTGAAAAGGTTCTTGTTCTTACAGACCATAAATGGAATGAAATCCTTGTAGACCAAATACTATCGAATGCGATAAAATACTCCTTTGCTGAAGATAAGCCCAAAAATATCTATATAAACTTAAAGCAAGACATAGCTGCAACTATTCTGACTATAAGGGATGAGGGCATAGGTATTCCCCCCTATGACCTTGACAGGATATTTGAACCCTTCTTTACCGGCGAAAATGGGAGAAAATCCAGAAATTCAACAGGTATAGGTCTTTATATATGCTCCCTGATAGCAGAAAAGCTTGGTCATAAAATTGAAATTCAATCATCTGAAGGTTATGGAACAACTGTAACAATTTCCTACCTTTCAAAAATGTAAGCTTTCCAAAAGGTAATTCAATGGTACATGACTCTCTTTTACTTTAAACTAAAAACGAAAACATTAATTTGATTTTTTTGGAGGTTTTATATGAACGTTTTAAGTGCAGTAAACTTGCAAAAGGTTTATGGTGGAAGAGATGAAGCTAATACAACAAAGGCTTTAAACGGTCTTAACCTGAAAATTGAGAGCGGTGAGTTCATCGGTGTAATGGGTCCTTCAGGCAGCGGAAAAACAACACTTCTTAACATATTGAGCGGAATAGATAAACCTACGTCAGGAACAGTTGAAATAAGCGGTAAAAACCTGATAGAAATGGATAATGACCAACTTGCAGTTTTTAGAAGGCAAAAGCTTGGCTTTGTTTTTCAGGATTTCAATCTTATTGACAGCCTTACAATAAAGGAAAATATAATACTCCCTCTTATTCTTGATAAGAGAAGTCCTGAACAAATGGAAGCAAGAGCAAACGCTGTAATGTCTCTATTTGAGATAGACGGGATAGCAGACAAATATCCTTACAACGTTTCTGGAGGCCAGCAGCAGAGAACAGCTGTCAGCCGTGCAATAATAAATCATCCTGATATTGTCTTTGCAGATGAACCCACTGGTAATCTTGATTCAAAATCTTCAACATCTGTTATGAAATGTCTTGAAAGAATGAATACCGAAAATAATTCTACAATTCTTATGGTTACACATGATTCCTTTGCCGCAAGCTACTGTAAAAAAATAATCTTCATAAAGGACGGCACCATAAATATGGAAATTGTTCGCAAGGGTACACGGAAGGAATTTTTCGACCGGATTCTCGATTGCCTTGCAGTGCTTGGGGGTGAGCGCAATGACATTTAGGGATATTGCGGTTAAGAACCTTAAGTCGCATATAAGAAAATATCTGGCTTACTTTTTATGTAGCAGTTTTTCGGTGATGGTCATATTCATGTTCTCTACCCTGATTTTTAACAAGCAGCTTACTGACTTCTGCAAAATGATAAACGTATCTTTCATTACTTATTTTTCACTTGTAGCGGTTATTATTTTTGCGATATTTTTTATCAATTATGCACATACAACCTTTATCAGATCCAGATATAAAGAATTTGCCCTGTATATGACACTAGGGATGACTAAAAAGGATATTAACAGGATTATTCTTGTAGAAAACAGCTTGATTTTGATTTTTTCAATGCTTATAGGCTTTATTTCAGGAGTATTGTTTTCAAGGCTGTTTCAGATGATTTTAATGAAGCTTATCAATCTAAAGAAAGTTGATTTTGCCTTTGACTTTAGAAGCTTTCTTATTACATTTTTAACATTTACTTTAATATATGTAACAGTGATTATTCTCAGTCGCCTTTCAACAAGAAAACTTGAGATATCTGAATTACTCAAACACAGCAGGAAGATAAAATCGGAAAAAAGCTCCATAATAATAGGTATAACCGGTATAGCTATAATAATAGTTTCATCTATAACATTACTTTTTATTGCAAATAACAGGGACCTTAACAATATGCTTACCTTTATGTCATACTTTATTATAGCCTTTACAGGAGTATATCTTACCATTTCCAACTTTGGACCGCTTGCAGTAAAAATCATAAAACGCAGAAAAGGCTTGTACTACAAAAATTTGTTGAGTATAAATGAAATTGACTCGAAATTCTCTCAAAATAAAAAAATATTATTGGTTTTGTGTGTGTTAAGTTCAATTATAATATTCTCTGTGGCTTCACCTTTTGCGTTGTATCAGCAATCCCACAATATTGCACTTAATACCTCCCCAAGCCATATTGAATATGCTTCAGTAGCAGGTGTCAATGAAATAAACCGGAACGATCTGGATACCATTTTAAAGAATTCAGATACAATGTTTACCGGAGAAAAATCGATTGAATTCCTTAAGCTTGATTATAAAGGCGGTGGAGACAAATATGACCTGCTGGGAATCAAACCTGTTGTATCTGCCAGCACATATAACAGCTTTTTAGATAAGCAACTGGTTGTTCCTGAAGGTAAAGCTGTAAATATTATCACTGCATGGGAACCAGGTTATCATGGACTCCCTTCCGGAAGTCGGATAGAATTTGTATCAGGGAATAAATCGTTCACGTATGAAATTCAAACTTCCTCAAAGGGAACCTTCATTGCAGATGGTAATGTTTTTCCCTCCAGCTCTGGAATAATTCTGAATGATAAGGATTACGAGCGTATAAAAGCAGCATCAGCTTCAGATGTTATTGGTTCATTCAAGGTTTTTATGTTTGAAGATTGGAAGAAAACCGGAAACGTTATTGAAAACCTTAAAAAGGTCTTTACCGGGTCTAATTCCAAATTATCAAACCCGGTTGCCGCAAACATGTTCAAACTTTCTTCAACCCTTGACACCTATGGAAACCTAAAAAAAGTATATTCTGTAATGCTGTTCATATTCAGTTTTATGGGACTACTGTTTATAATAACCTCGGGAAGCGTACTGTATTTCAAACAATATACCGAGCTTGCTGAGACAAAAGCCAAGTTCGGTAAATTGTATAAAATAGGTATACAGAAAAAAGAAATTAAAACTATAATATCCCGCGAACTTCTTATGACTTTCTTTAGTCCTTTGGTTTTTGGAGCTATCGTAGGTTATTCGGCAATGTATCTTATGACATTTATGGTAGGCGGCAGTTTTATTCTTGCTCCTTTTATGGAGTTTGCATCCTTGGCTATAATTGCATACTTTTTGTTCCAGGTAGTCTTTTATTTGATAACACGGAAGAAGTATGTCAGAGAAATAACCGGTTAATCTGTTAAACAAATTTTAAGGGTGGAACATATCAATTATGTAGTATGCTCCACCCCTTATGATTTTTATACATTGTATTAAACTAAAAGCGGCTGCAGTTGGTTGCCTTTAAGTGCTTCCTGAATGGTAGGAATAATCTGGTCAAATTGTGCAATGAGAGAATTGCACTTCTTTATCGGGTCATCCTGCCCGAATGGTACGAAGAACACATATTTCATATTTAACAGTGTACCAAGATTTTTAGCATTATTACTGAGTCCATCATTTGTTGAAATTGTTATAATTAATGGTCGTTGATTCCGCAAATGAGCCTTGCAGGCCATTGTTACAGGTGTATCTATTATTGCATTTGCAAGCTTGCTCAAAGTATTCCCGGTACATGGCGCAACTACAAGAACATCAAAAAGCTTTTTAGGGCCTATTGGTTCTGCATCAATAATTGTTGTTATAATGTCATGTCCTGTTAACTTCATTACTTTATCTTTAAAATCTCCGGCAGCGCCGAATCTGGTATCAAACTCACTTACAGAGTATGAAAATATACATTGTACATCTGCACCCTCTGCTACTATTTTCTCGATTTCCTCTAGAAGCCTGTCGAAGGTGCAAAATGAACCTGAAACAGCTATCCCTATTTTTAGACCCTCCAAAAGCATAAGTCATACCCCCAATTCATCAATTATGTTATATACGGTATCTTTTATGAATTTTGCTGCAGTTACGGGAGCAACTTTTCCCGGAAGTGACAAAGCCCATATTGCCTTAAGTCCCAGCAACTTTGCTTTTTCAAAATCCACTCCTCCCGGTTTAGAAGCAAGGTCTATTATAAGACAATCCTTTCTTACCAGGTTCAGCATATCCTGACCTAAAACAATACTTGGAATTGTATTAATAATTACATCCATTTTATGAAGGAAGTTTGAAAGCTCATTAATATTAACAGGATTATAGCCAAAGCTTCTTATGGAAGCCAGATCGGAGTGTTTTCTCGCTTCTGCATATACATTTGCACCTATACCATTCAACATTTTTGCAAGTATTTTGCCTATCCTGCCATATCCTAAAATAAGTACATCAGAGTCATGCAATGTAATAGGCAGCTCCTCCATTGCAATTTGTATGGCACCCTCCGCAGTTGGTATTGTATTGAGAATTGCCATCTCTTCCCTTTGCAGTATATCGATGGAATAGACATTGCACACCTGTGCAAGCTGCGCTATCTTGTCACTTATCCGCCCAGCAATAAATAACTGGTTTTTGTTCATAATCTTAAAGATATCATGTATGTATATTTTATCCGGATTGAATTGTGCGTTAATGGTTTCGTTATCATTTGAACATGGTATGGGTCCTATTATTACATCAGAATCGTCTATAGCATCCTTAAGATCAGGGCACTCATCCATCCCCAACTCAAAACCGGCATTTTTGAAACCATATATGTTAACTGAATTACCTTCCTGGGCAATAAGATTAGCTAATTTCACGTTTCTTAAATCTCCCCCGAGGATGGTAAACTTTTTGTTATTCATACCTTTAACCCTCCAGTTATATAATAAATGTTTATGTAAATTTTATTTTATATTGGTATAAAGAAAAATTTTAATTAAATACGTTACATTCTACATTTATTAAAAGTCTTTTGACATTTATATATTTTATGTATCGCACATTTCCCTAGTGCTTGAACAAAAAACATAAAGCATAAAGTTTCCGAGAAATTATAGACCTGGATATAGATAAAAAAAAGGAACCGGTTTTGACCGATTCCTTAAGACTGGTATTATATAGAATTGAATTTAAATATAATTTTTAAAGTTAATTTCTCCCTTGATATTTCCTACAGCGGTAAAGCCGATATTATTTATATCAAGAACCTGTTCAAGTACATTGTTTACCCTTTCCATATTGATTTGTTCTATCTTGAACAAAATTTCTTCCGGGGTATTTATTTTACCCAGCAAAAGCTCTGACTTTCCTATACTGTTCATTCTGCTGCTTGTACTTTCAAGTCCCAGAATATAATTGCCTTTTAGCTGTTCTTTTGACTTGGCAAGCTCCTCAGGCTTTATTCCGTCTTTTTTTATTTCCTTAATCTCTTTAATGATCATTTTTAATACCTGATTTACGTGTTCAGGTTTCATTCCTGCATATACGGTAAATAATCCTGCATTTTTATATGACGATGGATAGGAATATATGGAATATACAAGCCCTTTTGCTTCTCTTATTTTCTGAAAAAGCCGTGAACTCATGCCTCCGCCCAGAATATTGTTAACTGCAAGCAAGGTGTATAGTTCATCATTTCCGTGTTCTATACCTTTAAATCCCATACAAATATGGACCTGTTCGGTTTCCTTGCTTTTTATTCTTGTGTTTGGCATAAATTCAGCATTTTCGTTGGTTTCTCCTTTAGTACACTTTCCCTTCCATGAACTGAAGGCTTTTGTGAGAAGCTCCAGTAAAACGTCATCATCGTAATTTCCTGCCACAGCTATAACTGTATTTTGCGGAGTATAATTGCAGGCAATATAGTTTTTGATTTTCTCTCTGTCCACATTTTCAAGGCATTCCTTGGTACCCAGTATGGGATACCCAAGAGGGTTCCCGTCCCATACCGTTTCAGACAGGATATCGTGTACCAGTTCCTCGGGAGAATCCTCGTACATACCTATCTCTTCAAGTATTACCTTTCTCTCTACATCCATATCGGTTTTAGAGAACTTTGAATTGAAAAACATGTCTGAAAGAATATCTATAGCTATATCAATATGTGTATCAAGCGTTTTAGTATAATAGCACGTACATTCCTTACCTGTAAATGCATTAATCTGCCCGCCGATATTATCAATGATCTCCGCAATTTCTTTTGCAGTCCTGTTCCTCGTACCCTTGAAAAGCATATGCTCAATAAAGTGAGAAATACCATTGTTAGTGGTATTCTCATTTCTTGAACCTGTAGCAACCCAAATACCCACTGATACAGATCTCATATATGGTATTTTTTCACATACAATCCTGACTCCGTTTTTTAGAACGATTTTTTTATACATATATCCTCCGGTCTTTCTATATCAGGATTATTTTGCTTCTTCAGGGTTAGGACTTGTTTCTGCTGCCATGGCATCTTTTCTGGAAAGGTTGATTCTTCCCTGCTTGTCAATCTCAACTACTTTAACCAGGATCTCGTCACCAACATTGACTACATCCTCAACCTTTGCAACTCTCTTTGTATCAAGCTTTGAAATATGGACAAGTCCTTCCTTGCCCGGAAGGATTTCTACAAATGCACCGAAGGTCATGATTCTTACAACCTTGCCCATGTATACCTGTCCTACTTCGGCATCCTTTGCTATTCCTTCTATTATCTTAATAGCCTTCATTCCGGCTTTTGCATCAGTACAAGCGACATAAACCTTTCCTGTTTCTTCAATATCAATTTTAACGCCGGTTTCGGCAATTATTTTATTGATCATTTTTCCGCCAGGTCCGATAACATCTCTTATCTTGTCAGGATCGATGCTGGTTGTATATATTTTGGGTGCGTATTGCGAAAGCTCCTTCTTAGGCTCTGCAATAGCCTTAAGAATAACATCGTTTATTATTTGCATTCTGCCTTTATTAGTAAGTTCGAATGCTTGTTTGATTATTTCTTCGGTCAAGCCTTCTACCTTAATATCCATTTGAATAGCTGTAATTCCGTTTTTGGTACCTGCTACCTTGAAGTCCATGTCACCGAAGAAGTCCTCTATACCTTGAATATCCATGAAGGTTACAAACCTGTCGGGGTTATTCTCATCAATAACCAATCCTGACGATATTCCGGCTACAGGGTTTTTAATGGGCACACCGGCATCCATAAGAGCAAGTGTACTTCCGCAAACGCTTCCTTGTGAGGTTGATCCGTTTGACATCAATACTTCTGAAACAAGTCTTATAGTATATGGGAATTCTTCCTGATTTGGTATAACAGGTTCCAGTGCCCTTTCTGCAAGAGCTCCGTGGCCTATTTCCCTTCTTCCGGGTCCTCTTGAAGTCTTGGCTTCACCGACACTGTATCCGGGGAAATTATAATGGTGCATATATCTCTTTGTTTCTTCAAGTTCAAGCCCGTCAAGCATCTGAACATCGCCTAAAGCACCAAGTGTTACAGTTGTAAGAACTTGTGTCTGTCCTCTCTGGAACAGCCCTGAACCATGTGTTCTCGGAAGAATTGATACACCGGCGCTGAGAGGCCTGATTTGATCCAGGCTCCTGCCGTCAACTCTTTTATGTTCTTCCAGAATATATTCTCTTACTACCTTCTTTTCAAGCTTGTAAATTGCATCATTAAGCATCCTGTCGCTTTCCGGATAGGTTTCGGCAAAATGTTCCTTTACTTCCTCTGTAAGCTTTGTGATGTTTTGATCTCTTACAGATTTATCATCAGTTAAAACTGCAGTTCTCATTTTATCATAGGCAAATTCCTTAACTGCTTTAAATACATCAGCGGGAACATCCGCAGATATATATTCAAATTTCGGTTTGCCTATCTCTTTAACTATGCTGTTGATGAATTCAACAATTTTAATTATCTCATTATGGCCGTCTCTGATAGCTTTAAGCATTACATCATCCGGAACTTCGTTTGCGCCGGCTTCAATCATTGTAACCTTATCCTTTGTACCGGCAAGAGTAACATACATCTGACTCTTTTCCCTCTGTACCGAATTCGGATTTATTACAACGTTCCCATCAACAAGTCCTAAAACTACTCCACCGATAGGACCCTTGAACGGAATATCGGAAATGGACAAAGCAATTGAAGTACCTATCATGGCAGCAATTTCAGGAGAATTGTCCTGATCCACCGACATAACGGTATTAACAACAACAACATCATTTCTCAAATCCTTTGGAAAGAGCGGACGAATTGGTCTGTCAATAACCCTTGATGTAAGAATTGCCTTTTCTGTGGGTTTTCCTTCCCTTTTGATAAACCCTCCGGGTATTTTTCCGACTGAATAAAGTCTTTCTTCATAGTCAACACTCAGCGGGAAAAAGTCAATACCATCTCTTGGCTGTGCAGATGCAGTGGCAGTTGACAGAACAACTGTTTCTCCATATCGTACGAGACATGAACCATTTGCAAATTGAGCCAGCTTGCCGGTTTCAACCGTTAAATTCCTTCCGGCAAGTTCTGTAGTAAATGTTTTTTGCATATATTATCCTCCATGTTTTATATTTACTACAGACGTATATAACGACGTACGGCAGGTTTAAAATCAAGGCTTAGGTTGAGGTTAAGGCAAGAACTGAATTAATTGACAATTATTTAATTAAGGTTTCACATTTATTCACTGACAACTGTCATCTGTCAATTGTCAACTGTCAACTGCCTTTCAGTGCTTACCTTAGCCTTAACCCTGCCTGTTCTTTTCTGTCACTTCATATACAATCTGCAGTATTATACTTTTTAATTTTCATCTCTATTTTTATCGAATTACATAATTATTAAACATTAATATCGCTCTGAAAATATTTACAATAACTATAAAAGCAAAAATGAGCGGAAAGCTCCGCCCATTTTAATTATTTTCTGAGATTAAGTTTTTCAATTATGGCACGATATCTTTCAATATCGCATTTCATCAGATAATTGAGTAAACCTCTTCTTTGTCCAACCATTTTTAAAAGTCCTCTTCTTGAATGGTGATCCTTTTTGTGTGTCTGAAGATGATCATTCAAATGATTGATTCTTTCTGTCAAAATAGCGATTTGAACTTCCGGCGAACCGGTGTCGTTATCGTGAAGCTTGTACTTCTCGATAATTTCCTGTTTTAATTCCTTAACCATTAAAAAAATTCCTCCTTGTTGTTAATCGCCGCAGGCCAGGTATCCGGTCGGAGTCTTCCGAAAACCGAGCGTACGGTTAAATTACATGTTGTATTTTAGCATATTGTAAGTAAATTGTAAATAAAATGATTAAATAATTGCATTCAAGCAGTAAAGTCAGTTGATATTTATATCCAAGCATAAAATATGCTTATTGCCTGATGAATCAGAAAATGCTTCTGAAACTGTTTTGCATAAATTGCCTGTTGCCATTGAAATATAAGGTTCTGAGATATATTGCTGTAATGTGGTGCCGTGTATCATAAAATAATAATCCTTATATGAATGATCGGTTCCTTTTACAGCCGGTTCAAATATACATCTTTTCGATAAAAAACACTTATCACTTGTATCATAAATGGTATTGGTCTTTTGTATTCCCTTTTCATCCAGAATATATGCACATTCTATAAAATCCAGTTCCTTAACTACCTGTCCAAGTTTATGATCATACTCGCAGGGCTCTGTTGATTTCAGTTCTTTTGCAATTCCTCTTCCCAATACCTCCAATTTATACTTTTGAACCATTTCATGCTTTGTTTTATTTATGGAGTAGACTTTGAATTTATCACCAGTCCTCTTTGTTTTCAATACCAGATCATTCAAATTAATGCTATTGAAAACCATAGGCTTTGAATAATAATACCCCTGTATTATATCTACGCCATACTGTAAAACAGAAACCGCTTCCTCTTCACTTTCAACACCTTCCGCTACAACAAACGCTCCAACTTTTCTAGCAAGCTCTGAAAGAGATTTGAAGACCTCCTGCTTATAAAATTCAACGTTTATGTTCTTGATTAAAGCTTTATCAATCTTAATAATATCGGGTTTTACCAGAGCAAACCTGTCCATATTTGAATGTCCGGATCCAATATCATCCAAAGCTATTATAAAACCATAATCCCTATAAGTATTAATAAACTTCATCAAACTTTTAGTATCGTTCACTTTTGATTCTTTAATCTCAATTACCACATTCTCAGGTTTTATCGAATAATCACATATCAGGTTATAAAAATTCCCTGAGCCTACAACATTCTTGTCTATTATCGAAGTGTCCAGATTTATAAAAAGCTTTGTATTATTTGTGTTGTTATCAATTGATGTGAATACTTCAATAATTTTCCTTCTGCAAAGCCTGTCCAATTCAAGAACCAAATCATTTTCTTCGGCAATTTCGAACAGAATATCCGGCGGAATAATAGATTCACCCACTATTCCCCTTGATAAAGCTTCAAAACCAATTATCTTGTTTTTCTTTATAGAGACTATAGGCTGAAAATGAACGATAATATTTTCTTTGTCAATTAATTCCCTGATATTAAAATCATATGTCACATTCACCGTATCTTCCTCATAATCCCGTATCCAGCTTAAGATCTATTCCTATTACTCCAACTATTTTTCCTTCTTTATCTCTTATAGGTGATGAATAAGTTATACATGGATTTTTTGTGATTGCTGATATATATACTGAAGATATAAAGTCTTCTCCCTTCATACTTGACTTAAACCAATCCCTGACACCGGCATTGGCAATTCCTGCTTCCGGAATTGAATATATGAATCTTCCTCTTATATCATTAGACCATGCTGCCTCTATGTATTCAACGCTTTGAACCAATTCATCCAGAAGTCTTGTATGTGTATTTTGGTCCAATTCAATAAAACCGGGAATTTCATAGTACTTATCCATTAAGACCTTGAACTCGGAAATTTTTTGTTCAATGGCTTCCTTGTTTTTATTATTGTATTGTTCCAGATCCGAACTATCGAACAAGCTTGCAAGATTCATTGATGAATTATTAAGCCTGTCCCCCATCTTGGAGAGGTCTCTGATATTATGCTTGTGAGTATGTATGGATTCTTTAACTTCTTCGACCTTTTGTGTTGTAACTTCTACTATGTTTTCTACTGAATGGATCTTGGTTTCAACACTCTTGGTCAATTCAGCCTCCTCTTTTGACAAAAGATTGATTTTCTGGATCATTTCCATAACACTCTTAAATGATGAATCTATGTTTCCAAGATTGCTTTCAACACTTTTAGAGGTCTCGACACCACTCATTACAACTGTTTTATTTTCCTTTACAACCGAATACATATCTTCAATTTCACTTTGTACATTATTAATCAGTCCGTTTATATTATTTACAGATTCTGCAGTATTCATGGATAATTTTCTTATTTCATCAGCCACTACCGAGAATCCTCTGCCTGCTTCGCCTGCACGTGCAGACTCAATCGAAGCATTCAAAGCCAGCAGGTGTGTTTGCTTTGAAATATTCTCAACAGTTTCAAGAATATTAACAATTTGTTTAGAGGTTTCATTCAGCCTCTCCATGCAACTCATTGTCTTTTCAGTAGATTCTTTAATCATGTCAACAGTCTTTACAACATCATATATTTCAGTCAGACTTCTTTTTATAATTTGATTAGATTCAACACTTATCATCTCTGCTTCACTCGACGTATCTCCAACATTCTCCAAAAGAGTCATGGCATTTTTAACAACTTCAACAGTATCCGCCATGTTTTCCTCTACCTGCTTTTCATAGTCAGTCATCTCTTTAGCATCGGAATAAAGATTGTTTATAAAATTATCACTGTCTTCGATAGTAATAAGCAGCTGTTCTGATACAGACGATACCTGGCTTGATGCTGCCTGAACCTCAAAGTTGAATTTCTTAAGTCTGCCCTTTGTTGAATCGTATTTATTTTTCATTTCCTTCCGGAATGATACATGTATTTTAAAAAGTGTCGCAGTACCCACTGCAACAAGCACCAGAATTCCGGCAATATCTAACCACACATTCTGTTTTCTTAATAAAAACATAAGAATTATTGTACATACAGGAATAATTGTTGATACGAATTTAAACCAAAACTGTTTTTTCATAAGACCTCTCTCCTAAATTCAAATTATAATGAATTCTTCATTGAATTCAAAATTTCAAAGATAGGGACATCCAGGTCCCTTTTTCAGCCATTCCATCTTTGGTTTAATGACAAAAACAAAAGAGTGCTTAAAGAATATCTCTTAAGCACCCTTGGCTAAGTTTTCTATTTATTAATTTAATAAATAATAACACAAAGTACTTAATTTTACAATACTTGTTTTACGTTAATTAATGAACCTTTGATTATGCTGAGGAATATTATGTTAATAAAGTTGATGTTATGGAGGAGTAACTATGTACCAAATCCCAAATCTTTATGGTAGTCAGGGTGCTATGCCCATGAATATGCCTGCATTTCAACTTGCTCATGCTTATGTTCCTGTTCAACAAATGACCTGCATATATCCACCTATGGTGGGTTTGAAGCAGGGTACTATCTTCCCTGAACTTGATAGACCTTACGGTGTTGAACCTGAGTATACGGTTGATGCATAAAGGAGGCAGAAATATGGATATGGATTGCGAAAGAGCCATAAGAGAGGTTATGGCTGCAGATTTTACCTGTTATGATCTTGCACTTTATCTTAATACACACCCTTTTGATACGCGTGCTCTGGCTGTTTATTACAGTTCGGTACAGAGAGCTCGCAGTCTAAGGGAAAACTACGAAAGAATGTGTGGACCGTTAACTGCACAGGCAAGTACCAGGACCTTGAATTGCTGGGAATGGGCGCTTACCCCCTGGCCCTGGGAATGGCAGTAAAAATAAGTTGACAGTTGGCAGAGGACAGTGGACAGTTATTTTAGAAAGATAATAAAAGACGGTTGTAAGCTCAATAACTTTAATCTATAACCTATAACTGTAAACTGTACACTGTACACTGTACATTAATAACAAGGAGGTAAAGATATGTGGATTTATGAGAAAAAACTTGAATATCCGATTAAAATTAGAACGTGTAATCCAACAATGGCAAAATATATAATCACTCAATACGGCGGTCCCGATGGAGAACTTGGTGCTTCGTTACGATACCTGAGCCAGAGGTTCAGCATGCCTACTAACGAGGCCAAAGCGACTTTGAATGACATAGGCACTGAAGAACTTGCTCACCTTGAAATGGTTGGCTCAATGGTTTATCAACTGATAAGGGGCGTCCCTGTAAAAGAGCTCGAAAAGTATGGCTTAGGCTCTTATTTCACTCAGCATGACCATGCCATATACCCTGTTGACGCTTCTGGCGTACCCTATTCTGCTGCCTCCTTCCAATCGATGGGTGATCCGGTTGCCGACCTGACTGAGGACCTGGCGGCAGAACAAAAAGCAAGGGCTACTTATGAAAATCTCATTAACCTGACAGATGACCCTGATGTAATAGATCCTTTAAGGTTCCTTAGAGCAAGAGAAATAGTGCATTTCCAGCGCTTCGGTGAGACGCTTGATAAAGTCCAGGATGAGCTGGGCAAGAAAAAATACTTTGTAAACAAACCTTATTAATTTTAAAGGCTGGAGAAACCTCTCCAGCCTTTATACCCACAATTTAATAATCTATTCAAATAACTGCCAAAAATATTTCCATGTGCCTCCAGTATTAAGTAAAATTAAGTATTCATCCGTTTGACTATTCATTCCTGTCATTGTTATGTTCTCATGAACTTTTAAAATTACGGTTTTTATTGTATTATCTATACTTCCTACAGCAATTATCTGTTCATTTGATATACTTACATTTAAATTACTATCAATCTCTTTATCGTTTTTGTACATACTCCCTATATCAATTATATCTGATTTATATTGGGAATCATAAATATTACAATTATCAGCACTTAAGCTATCATAAATGTTTCCACCAAATAAATCATTTAATATTTTTAAAGCTTTTTCTTTAATACTATTGTCTTCATCAATATTTCCGGTTGTATTTACTTCCGTAAATTTCATACCTTTAAATATATTATCAGACAATATATCATAATTCATAAACTTAGTTCCAAATAGTTTAATTACGTCTGGATCACCGAACTTATTGTAGAATTCATCAGAATTAATTATTTTTTTTAAAGCTTGTTCATTTACAGCCTGAAATAAATAAGACTTATCTATTTCGACTGCATCTTTAAGGCTTTGCATAGATTCGCTTGTTTTATCAAGCGTTGCCAGAACAATGCACTTTTTATATGTTGCTTCAGCATAATTAGGATTTAATTTAATTGCGTTATTGTACGAGTTAAGTGCCTCTTCAAATTTTCCAAGATAATATAATGCATCACCATTATCTTTATATAATGGAGCATATTTAGGAATCAAGGTAATAGCTTTATTAAAATACTGCAGTGCTTCTTTATAGTTCTTTGAATTCAAATAAATTCTTCCTATTCTATGATATACATATCCTAAGTTGGGGTTTAATTGCAGAGCTTTCTTGTAATTTGTAAGTGCATCTTTATAATTTTCCAATGCCTCCAATGATTGTCCTTTGTTACCATAGGCCTCAGCATATTTTGGCTTCAATTTAATTGCAATATCGTAATTCTTAATTGCTTCCTTGAATTCTTCCAGACAATATAGTGCATTCCCCTTCCAATAATATACATCAGGGTATTTGGGAGATAACTGAATTGCTTTATCATAACAGGTGATTGCTTCGTTAAAATCATTATACCCCCAATATATAGCTAGTCCTTTATATAGGTATGCATCTATATATTTAGAATCTAAAGAAATTGCCAAATTAAAATTTTTTAATGCATCATCATATTTGTACTGCTTATAATATTTCATTCCTAAATTAAAATAGTCTTTTGCCTTTATTGTAGTTTTCGCAGAAACAGGACTAAGCGAAAAGATAAAAAATGATAATGAAATTAATAGCATTAATAACCTTTTATTCAATTATCTCACTACCTTTACAAAATATAATATTATAAAATTATATATGTAACTGATAAATATATCAATCATAATTGAAACGTCATACATGCACTGGTATAATGGCTTTTTAATAAAACAATTTTATGTAAATTATGCGGCAGGAAAGTAAAACCCTAATAGTTAAAAACTAATAACCCCAAAAAATAAAAGGCTGGATTCTCCAACCTTTTATATTTCTACTTTCCTTCTATATCCGCAACCCTTTTTCTGAAATGTTCAATATGTATTCCAAGGTGCTTATAATAGTCGATAACCAGTTCCTCCAACGTAATTGTCTCTTCTCCAACCACCCATACGTTTTCTAAAGACGTTTGATTCATGTTATTTATAACATTTAAAATCAAATAATTATAATTGCGCCATAAATCAATAAGCGTATTCCAATCAAGCATTTGATAATTTTGTGCTTTCAACCACTCTTCACCCTTGTATGCCGGGAAATCAAGAAGATCACCAAATTGCAGTCTTACAAATCTCTGGTGGTTATTTGAAGCCGAATCAATCAAATGCCCTATTATATCTTTAAGGGACCACTTTTCATCAGACAGCCTTATTCCGGTTTCTTCCGGTTCAGTATTTAAAAGTTCAGTATGAAACGAGTCAATAGTAAATTTATATTTTTCAATTTCAAACACTACTTTAACCCTCTTTCTTGATCTTGTTCTTTTTGACTACTTCAAGGTAAGAATGATCTATCATTTCCAGTATTTCTTTCTCAACCTGTTTTCCGTCATCCAAAAGAACCGTATTCCAAAATCTCTTGTTTCTGTTTGGTACATGATATCCGGGAATAACACTGTCAGGATATTTCTGTCTCAAGAGCACCGCCAGGGTTGGATCGCATTTTAGTGTTATTTTAAGTCTATCTTTTTCGTATATTTCAGCAAATATTCTCCCGTCTACCTTTATTACCGAGGGCCATTGACCAAATGGGAAAACAAGCTCAGCTCCCTTTTTTGACAGACAATAATCGATTATTTTTTTAACAGACATAGAACCTCCTGAAATAATAAAGAAAAACCCAAAAGAAACGTTAGTCCTAAATATATTAATAATATATTTAATAAGTTTTAATGTAAATACAATTTATATATTTTTACATTAATGATAATTTACCGATAATTCTTTGATTTAACATAAAACTGTATTATAATATTATTATGAGAAATTAGCTTGCCTAATTGTTTTGTTTTCTTGTTGGTGTTTTAGTTAAGGGGAGTAAAATATGGATAATCGCTTAAATGCGAGGCCAAAAATCGCTTTTTTTCAATCCGATCTGGAGGGTGCTTTTTCCGACACACTCAGTAAAATTGCTATTGCCTTATCTGAAATATTCGATGTAAATTTGTATATTTTCCCCGGAAAACCTTTAAAGCCCGTTGATAGCTATGATTACCAATATAACGTCATATATAATTATGCAACCAAAAACTCTGTAGACGCAATAATTCTGGCATCAGGCACCTTGGGCAAATATGCTTCGAATACTGAATTAAAGCAATTTGTCTCTAAATTCAAATCCATTCCTGTCATAAGTACTGCAGTTAAAGTCAATGGTGTACCAAGTATTACAATGGACAACTATTATGGACTTAAGCAGGGAATCAACCACTTGATAAAAGATCACGGCAAACGTAATATTGCTTTTATCGGAGGGCCTAAAAAAAGTCATGAGGCAGAGTCCAGGTATTTGGCCTATATTGATGCTTTAAAGGAAAATGATATAAAATTTGATCCAAGTTTGGTTTATGAAGGTGATTTTTCTTCAATTTCAGCTGTTGAAGCCATACATACTTTTATTGATATAAATAAAAAATATTTTGATGCTCTGGTTGCTTCAAATGATAACATGGCTCTGACTGCCATTACGGAACTGAACGCAAGAAATATCAAGGTTCCTCAGGATATATGTGTAATCGGGTATGACAACACTAATGAATCACAGAACTCATCCCCTGCTTTAACAACTGTCAGGCAGCCCTTGTTTGAAATGGTAAAGAAAGCCTTTCAAATGGCATTACAAATGATAAATGGTACTGTCATAAATAATGATATTGTTATGTCATCTGAATTAATTATAAGAGAATCCTGCGGCTGTTCATCAAAAATAATGAATACTGCAGCCGGATCTACTGTTCCGGGTATAACCCATGAAAAAAACGATCCCAGATACTTAGCTGATAAATTTATTGAAGCCCATATTGAAAACCTGCATAATACATCAATAATAATAAAGGGTTTTTATGATTTTGTATTCCAGTTTATTGATTCAGTCCATAAAAACGCCTGTACCTCAGACAATCTGGATACTTTATTCAAAGCTTTTAAAAATATTTTTAATTTTAATAAAATTCCTGAAGACAATATCACTAAAATTCATGATATTGTCTCAGACCTTACTGATAATATCCGTAGTATTGAAGGTTTTGTTAAAAACCAGAAGGTTTGGAATGATTTCATTAACGCACTGCATATTTTTATTACCGATTCAGTAATCAAATGCAAAAACAGCAGATGGATGTTATACCATTATGATATCCAATACTTGAGGCAAACATTAAACCGAATGATTTCAACCCTTACAAGCATTGAAGATCTTTTAAAATCAACTGTACCTGGTTTGAAGCATCTTGGTATAAAAAGAATGTATATATATCTTTATAATCATGAAATAGTACATAATTTTGATTGTATATGGAAAAAACCCGACAAGCTTAATTTGGCATTTGCTTATGAAAAGGAAAGGATTCTTGACTTAAATAACATCCAAAGACAGATTCCCAGTGATAGATTGTTGAATAATGAATTGATTCAAATTAAAGAGAAGCATACCATATTGATTAATCCAATTTTCTTTATGGAGGAGCAGCTAGGCTTGATTTTATGCGAGCTTGATACCACCGACAAGTATTTGTTTGAATCCATAGTACTGGAAATCAGCTGTGCAATCAAGCTGTCCCTGTTAATTAACAATTACAAGAAAACTACAGAAAAACTTATGGTTACAAAAAAGAGTCTTGAAGAACGTGGAAAAAACCTTAACACTCTATCTTATACCGATTCTCTTACGAATCTTTATAACCGTCGTGGTTTTCTAAACATTGCAAGGCAAAGCCTCGACCTTGCTAAGAACATGGGACGTTCAGGGCATTTGTTTTTCCTTGATATTGACAGGTTAAAAGTAATTAATGATGCCTACGGACATGATGAAGGCGATAAAGCCATAAAGGCAGTAGCAGATATTTTACGCAGAACATTCAGGAATTCAGACGTTATTTCAAGGCTTGGCGGAGATGAATTTACCATTTTGACAATTGATACTTATTCAGATTTGGTACCTGCCATTAAAAACAGGTTTGAAAATAATTTTAATTTATATAATCTAAATTCCGGCAACCCTTACAAATTGTCAGTAAGTATGGGAGTCTTACCCTTTAATACAGAAGAAAACATAACGGTTGAATATCTACTTAAAATTGCTGATACCCGTTTATATGAACAAAAAGTGCTTAAGAAAAACCATAGAATTGCTGAGCATACCGATGTATAACCGACTAATTAAGGAGTCTTTTTATGATTAATGATAAAAACAAAAGACTTACTATAGGTTTCTTTGTGGGAGGAAGGAACTCATCATATTCCGATCTGCTTTGCAGAGGTGCTATTGAGACAGCTGAAGAAAATGATGTTAATCTGGTAATTTTTCCCGGCAGAGCTTTGAAACCTGAGCTTTATTCTGATTACATGTTCAGATATGAATATCAGTTCAATGTCATATATGATTATGCCAGCAGCAAGAACCTGGATGCTCTTATACTTTCATCAGGTATGCTGAACAGTTACACTTCAAGTGAGGCATACAGTGAATTCTGTTCAAGATACAAACCCCTTCCCATGGTAAGCATAGCCTCTCCGGTCGAGGGTCTTCCCTGCGTTTTGATAGATAACAGCTATGGTTTAAAACAGGGTATCCATCATTTGATACAAATTCACAACAGAAGAAGAATAGCTTTTATTTGTGGTCCGGAAAAAAACGGTGAAGCAGATGAAAGATACAATGCTTATGTTACTACGTTAAGAGAGAACGGAATTCCATTCGATCCGGATTTGGTTTGTCCGGGGGACTTTACCCGTTTTTCTGCTAAATATGCAATACGACTGCTTAAGGATATAAGAAAAACAAAATTCGATGCTGTTGTGGCTGCTAATGATGATATGGCTATGGCTGCTCTTGAGGAATTAATATCGAGAAATATATCGGTTCCTGAAGACGTGAGTGTTATTGGTTTCGATGACTTTCCTGAAACAAGTTATTCAATACCAAGTCTGACTACTGTCCATCAGCCTATTTATGAACAGGCAAGACTTGCAGTAAACATGGCATTGGATCTATTGAATGGTAAACCTGTAAATAATGAAGATCTAACTACGCAACTTGTAATAAGAGAGTCATGCGGATGTAATTCCAATGCCGTTAAAACTTTTTCAATAACGGAAAGCACTTCGGTAACGGGAGTTAATCCTGATATTTTATCTATTATTAATAATTTCACAGAAGCAAATTACAAAAATATTTCTTCCGGAGTTTTTTGCGAAAATGGAATCAGGAATTTTATTCAAAAACTTTTTAATTATATAAGCAATGAGAAATTTGATGACTCATGTATAAATCAATTTGTACTTGAATTTAAAGCTTCAATCAATATGTCCGAAATTAATGACACGAACATTATGTTGATTCAGAACCTTGTCACCGTTTTAAGGAAGAATGTGACTTCCTTTAGTATGAGCGATTGTACTCTTACAAGCATTGAAGAATTATTTTCACTTCTCCAGAAACTAATTTCAGACTTGATTGTCAAATACTATGCAAATCATCTTGTATCTCATCATTATAATATTCAGTATCTGAGGATGCTGCTGAATAGAATGATATACAGTATTCATAAAAATGAAGAACAGTTAAATCCCATTAAAATTTATCTTAAAAAGCTAGGATTGGAAAGTTGCTATATTTTCCTTTATGATTATGAACTCACCCATATAAAAGGTGATGAATGGGTTAATCCTGAATTTTTCAACCTTGTAATGGGATATGATAAGTCGGGCATTTTTGATATTAATAAAATCAATACCCGTATTTGCTGTAGTGATGTATTAAACGCAGATCTCATTCCCGAGGACAGAAGATATACTCTTTTTATCAACCCTCTATTTTTCCTTGAAGAACAGATTGGTGTTATAATTTGTGAATCCAATCTTAACGATTATCATATTTTTGATACACTGGTAGTGGAATTAAGCTGCGCAATAAAGCTTTCCAGCCTGGCAAAAGCTAATGAGGAGCTGGAGAATCAGCTTATAGATTCAGTCATAGAACTTGAGCATTATAATCAGGTTTTGGACAGTCTTTCTCAAACAGATGAATTGACTAACCTTTATAACCGACGTGGTTTTCTAAACCTGGCAGCGCAAAGTCTTGAACTTGCCAGAAACATGGGAAAAACCGGCCATCTTTTCTTCGCTGATATGGACGGACTGAAGAAAATAAATGATAATTATGGACATAATGAAGGAGACAGTGCTTTGATAGCTGTAGCAGAAATATTAAGAAAAACCTTCAGAAAATCCAATATAATAGCAAGGCTTGGTGGTGATGAGTTTACCGTATTTTCGTTTGATACCAGCAATAAACTTATTCCAACAATTCAATCTAAACTTAATAAATACATAGATGAATATAACCACAGTTCCGGAAAGCCCTATAAAATTTCAGTAAGTATAGGAGTTGTACCCTTTTCCTTTGAAGACAATGTTACAATAGAAAGCCTGATGCGTCAGGCAGACAGACTTTTGTACAAACAAAAAAATCTTAAGAAAAAATCAAGGTAATTAAGTATTTATATTATTTTTTGTTAAAGCTTATATCAATATCAACAATTTCAGGATAATTTCCTGTGCGAATAGGCGGACCCCAGGTTCCGTATCCTGATGATACAATTACATTATAACTGCCTTTTTTCATGATGCCCCAGTCGAGTTCATAAGTCAATTTCGTGATCAGGCCCAAGGGAAATATTTGACCTTTATGCGTATGCCCCGATAATTGAATATCTATTCCGCAATTTTGAGCCTCTTCCAGGTTATAAGGCTGATGGTCAAGCATTATTAAAGGCATATCTTTATCAAGATTATCTACAAGCTGTTTAATGGAAGCTCTTTTCCCTCCACGTTCTTCTACAGACTTATCTTCTCTACCAATAACATAAAAGCTGTCCTCCACCTTGTCTACTTTATCCCTAAGCACATTTATTCCGGTTTTTTCAAGAACTTCAGTCAATTTATCTGCTTGACCGCTGTAGTATTCATGATTGCCCATTACTGCAAAAACTCCGTAACTTGTTTTAATCCCTGACAAGGACGCAGCCAGATAATTTTCCAATTCCCCGCTTATACCTTCATCCACCAAATCACCTACAACAAAAACAATCTGCGGATGTAAGGCAATAATCCGCCTTTTTAAACCATCAACCTCGGACTTGCCGGAATTCAATCCAAGATGTATGTCTGAAACCATAACGGCATGGATATACTTCAAGGATGAGTTTTTATTGATGTTGACACTATATTTTTGTACTCTTGGGTTGTTTGCATTCCATGTACCGTAAACAAGAATGGAAATAACTATAATAAACACTGCAATGACACAAATAACCGAAGTATATTTATATTCCTTTATACCGGCAGGAATAAAATGAAAAAACCTGTCTGCTAATCTTATTAAATTAATAAAAATAATTATCATTAGAGAATAAAGAATAAAAGCCAGCCAGTAAGAACCGGTTAAATTCAATATCTTGCCTATAGGGGCAGGAAGAAATTTGGATGGTATTCTGGCTAATAAATATGACAGGGATATAATCCAGAATAATATCCAAAACATCCACCTGTAAAGTGATTTGGGATTTTTACCGAATATTTTTAAGCCGTTTCGTCCTATGTAATAGTTTAGCAGCAGATATAATGCCGCTGCTGCCAATATAGTCAACAAATACAAATATCTCATATGTAAAGACTCTATTCTCCTTGCTTTGTAACAATTGGTAGCTACATATATATAGTACCCAATTTAACAAGATTTTCAACTTCTTTTTCAGGCAATGGTTTGCTCAGAAGATAGCCCTGAACAATGTCACAATCGTTGTTACTTAGGAATTCGAACTGTTCCCTGGTTTCCACGCCTTCAGCAATAACAGATATGTCCATGACATGGGCTATTGCAATTACCGCCTTTGTTATAGCCTCCTGATTGTTGTCCTTCCCTATGTCATTTATAAATGCCTTATCTATTTTCAACATATCAATAGGTATTCTTTTTAGATAATTCAAGGAAGAATACCCTGTACCGAAATCATCCAGTGATACTTTGATTCCCATGGCTTTTAAAGTATTAAGTGACCGTACGACAGATTCCAGATCCTGTATGGCTATACTTTCCGTAATTTCCAATTCAAGAAATTTAGGTTCGAGATCTGTTTCCTTCAGAACATCCTTTATGGTCGAAACTATATCGCATTGATAAAATTGTTTTACCGAAAGATTGACAGATATATTCACACGACCATATCCCTGATCTTGCCAATCCTTAACCTTCTTACATGCTTTTCTAAGCACCCATTCCCCTATAGGAATTATCAAACCTGTTTCTTCCGCTATTGGTATGAATTTTGCCGGAGGAATCATTCCCAGCTTGGGATGGTTCCACCTGAGCAGTGCTTCAAGACTGACTATTTTACCTGTGTTTATATCCACCTGAGGCTGATAATGTATATCGAGCTCATCCCTTACAATAGCATGCCTCAGACTTCCTTCCATTTCATAGCGTTCCTGGTACCTTACATTAAGAGATTCACTAAATACCTGATAGTTATTCTTACCAAGTTCCTTTGCATGATACATGGCCGTATCTGCATTCTTGAGCAGTGTCTGCTGATCATCTCCGTCATCCGGATAAACCGTTATACCAATACTTGCAGTAATGTAAAACTCACATCCGTCGAGAACAACCGGCTGCTGAAGCTGCTGTACTATTCTCTGTGAAATAAGTTTTGCCTCATCAACACTGGTTATCTTTTGCTGAAGTATAACAAATTCATCACCGCTGAGTCTGGCAATAGTATCACTTTCTCTTATGCACGATTTGATAAGTTCTCCTATGTATTTAAGAAGTATATCTCCCGAAGCGTGCCCCAGTGTATCGTTAATTGTCTTGAAATTATCCAGGTCAAGGAAAAGCAGCGCTCCCTTGTATCCGTACCTTCTGGCCTGGTTAAGTGAAACATTTAAGCGATCGGAAAACAAAGTACGGTTTGGAAGACCTGTTAAAGAATCATAAAACGCCATAACCTGTATTTTTTCTTCTGCTTTCTTCCTATCGGTTATGTCTGTATGGGATCCTGCTATTCTTATTGGTTTTCCGCTCTTATCTCGTATTGCCTGCCCACGGGTGAGGAACCACTTGTACTCGCCTGATTTGCTTCTGATTCTGTACTCTATTCTAAAATTAGGTATTACAGCCTCAAGATAATCATCCACTGTTTTCATAACCGGGTCATACTCATCCGGATGCAGCAAATCAAACCATGCACTTGATTTATTTTTTATTTCCCAGTCCTCATAGCCCAAAATTTCCTTCCATCTTGATGAAAAATACATTTCATCGGTAATAACATTCCAATCCCAAAGGCCGTCGTTTGCGCCTTCAAAAGCCAGCCTGTACCTTTCCTCACTTGCAGTCAGGGCTTCCTGACTTGCTTGAAGCTGGATATACTGCTGCTTCAGTTCCTCTTCTGCAGCTGCAAGTTCCTCATGAGTAGCCTCAAGTTCGTCATAACTGTTCTGAAGCTTCATCTCCGCTTCCTTACGTTCTGTTATATCGTTTCCGGTAGTTAAAATTACTTCTACATTGCCATCTGAATCGTATATGATATTGTTGTTCCAAAGGACTGTAAGAATTTTTCCGTTTTTGCACATGATTTGAGTTTCATGGGCTTTATTCAATTCACTCATCACAATTTTTTCGTAAGCCTTTTTAGTAGATTCATAAATATTTTCAGGTATAAGAAAATCCAGCCAGCTTTTTCCCTTTATTTCTTCTGTAGAATAGCCGGTAAGGTTTTCGGCAAATTTGTTCATCCTGATTATCTCACCGTTCTTATCGCCGACAATAATTATGATATTGGCTTCTCTAACTATACTGTCTGAAAAATCACGTTCCTTTTTGAGGAGAATTTCTGCGTTGACTTGTGCCGTGATATCATGGAATACAATAACCGTACCCTTGATTTGCCGGTTATTCTTAATGGGAAGAACTGATATTGATACAACATATTCAGTATCATTACCATCAGACAACTTTAACATCTTTTTTTTGAAATTTATCTCTTCCCCTTTTAGCAGGCTTTCCATAGGTATTTCCACCAACGAGTGTGTTTCTTCGGAATATAGCTTCAAAACTTCATTTATTTTTTTACCTATCAGTAAGGTATCATCAAGATTCAGATACATTTGTGCCGTAAGATTTGCATAAATAATCCTGCCTTCATTATCTGCCGTAATTACTGAATCATCAATGCTTGATAATGTAGTTTGCAGCCACTCATGCTCTCTGAACAATTCCTTGTTTATCTTTAAAATCTTTCGTCTAAGAAAGCGTATTATGTATCTCAACGATATTAAAGAAACAAGAACAAGCACACCTATAATAATTAAAATATTGCGCGTCGAAGCATAATAGTCCTCAGAGTGCGAAAGGAAATATTTCTGGTATAATTCTTCATATACACCGCTTCCCTTCAGGTCCTTAATCCTTTTGTTTATATACGTTACCAGGCCAGGACTGTCCTTGCTTACAGCATAAGCTAAATCTTCCGGAAAAAGTTTACCTTGTTGAAGGGTTATCAAACCCTTTGCATTTTCTAAAATCAAAGCATAATTTACAGCATTTTCATCCTCGAACAAAACCTCAATTTGATTAGAAACTAGTGCTCTTGTTGCACTTTCAATGTCTGGATATGTTTTATAAGTTTTAATACCAAGTTTATTTTTTAAAATACTTTCGGAGTTATGTGATCTCACTACGCCAATACTGAAGTTCGACAGAGTATTCAAATTTACCTTTTTATAATTTTTGCGGGTGAAAATTCCAATATAAGTCTTAAGTACGGGATTTGAGAATAGAACATCGCTTTTTCTTGTATCATTGATTTCAATAAGTCCGCATGTATCGGCCATACCGGCTTTAATACTGCTGTATACGTCATCCCAGTTCCCTGTATATTCTTTTACTCCATAATCATAGCCGTTGAAAACAAGGGTTGTTAAATCAGCATCAAATCCTGTGGGATTATTATTGGATGAGTAACTATACGGGGGATAATTATTTTCGGCATAATAAGTAATATCCTTTTTCTGAGCATATATGGAACCTATGTTTAAAAGAAAAACCAATATTGCGGAAATCAGAATTTTAGATTTGAAATTCATTTTATTCCCCCACACTAGTAAGCCGTGCTAATTGTTTTCAATATGGTTGCAAAAATATTAATTATTATATTTATAATTATAAAGTATTAAATCCATATTTCAACATTTTTTTACAATTATCCGTATTTTAGCTAACCCGAACATATGTTTGCTTTATTTAAATCCCTATGTTATAATTTAGAAGTAAATTATAGCTGGAGGTAAAACCATGGATATAATGGATAAGCTTCAGATATTATCTGCTGCTGCAAAATATGATGTTTCATGCTCTTCCAGTGGAAGCAGCAGAAAAAACATGCCCGGCGGTCTGGGAAATGGACACCAAAGCGGTATTTGCCACAGTTTTTCCGAGGACGGAAGGTGCATATCGTTATTGAAAATCTTATTTTCCAACGACTGTATTTTCAATTGTGCTTATTGTGTAAACAGGTCAACCAACGATTTACCGAGAGCATCCTTCACTCCTGAAGAAGTTGTGCAACTCACCATGAATTTTTACAGAAGAAATTATATAGAAGGTCTTTTTTTAAGTTCTGCAGTAGTTAAAAACCCTGATCATACTATGGAACTAATGGTAAATACTATTGAAAAGCTAAGGCTGGAATACCGCTTTAACGGATATATCCACTTAAAGGTCATTCCTGGTGCAAATCCTAGCTTAATATCAAAAGCCGGGCTTTATGCAGACAGGTTGAGTGTTAATATTGAACTGCCATCCAATAAGAGTTTAAAGCTTCTTGCACCTCAAAAAAACACCGATTCAATATTAAAACCCATGAATTTAATTAAGACCGGGATTATTCAAAGAGCCGAGGAACACAAGAGTTTCAGGAGAGTCCCGGCTTTTGCACCGGCAGGCCAGTCTACACAGCTTATAGTTGGTGCTACACCTGAAAATGATTTAAGCATTTTGAGACTTTCCGAAGGCCTTTATAACAGATATAAGCTTAAAAGGGTATATTATTCGGCATATGTCCCTGTTTCTTCAAAGTCGCTTATTCTTCCGAATTCAGCTCCTCCTTTGCTGCGTGAGCACAGACTGTATCAAGCCGATTGGCTGCTAAGGTTTTACGGCTTCAAGGCTGATGAAATCTTAAATGAAAGTTTTCAGAATCTTGATATTTCTCTTGACCCCAAATCCGATTGGGCACTCAGAAATCCAGGGATTTTTCCGTTGGAAATCAATAAGGCAGATTATCAAATGATACTGAGAATTCCCGGTATCGGTGTAAAAACTGCTCAAAGAATAGTAGCAGCAAGGCGTGTTCAGAAACTTGACTATGATGACTTGAAAAAGATGGGTGCGGTACTAAAAAGAGCCCGGTACTTTATCACCTGCAAAGGAAAATATCATGGTGGAATCAATCTTGATTCCGAGCTTGTAAGATATGGTTTATCAGCAAGTTTTAAATTGGAAGAAGCCAATAACTCAAATTGGGAACAAATATCGATGTTTCAGCCGGTTCCCGCATTAAGTGCATCATATTAAGCTGATTGGAGAATTACTATGATTTATATATACGACGGTTCCTTCAATGGTCTTTTAACCGCAGTGTTCGAAGCCTATTACAGACACGAAGAGCCTGCTGAAATAAGAACTGTAATAAATCATCAGATAAATATTCTGGATGATACATCATATATTGCTACAGATACTGATAAAGCCTCCAGGGTTTATGAGGCCATTGTACTTAAGATTTCTGAATATTGTCTTCAGGATATTTACTACACATATCTTTCGAACTTTGAAGATTCAGGCACTTTAGTTTACAGGTATCTAAAGCTTGGCTTTTCCGTCGGTAAAAAGCTTAACATGTATCAGGCCCACGAAAGCGTTATTGCTGTAAGAAACATAGTCTACAAGGTTATGGGAGAAAGGCACCGGTTACTTGGACTCTTAAGATTCTCCAAACTTGACTGCGGAGTATATTATGCTCCTGTATCACCCGATCATAATGTTTTAGAGCTTCTTGCCCCACATTTTGCAGAAAGGATGGGAGATCAGGATTGGATTATTCATGATACAAAAAGAAAAACCGCTGCAGTTTGTAAGTCGGGTACTTGGTATATGACCGACTTTGATAGCAATCAGTACGATATGGTCAAAGAAAATGAGGCTGATTATCAAGCCTTTTGGAGCAGTTATTACAAGAATATAAACATAACTGAAAGAAGTAATATAAATCTTCAAAAAAGAAACATGCCGGTACGCTACTGGAAGTATCTGACTGAAAAGCAGGTAAACTAGAAGTTAATAGTTGAGAGTTGAGAGTTGAGAGTTCAAAAACCATTACAACTTTCATCTCTCAACATGCAACTGATCTTAATCCGGCAGCTGCCGTTTATATTCATCGTTTGATACCTGGTCCATATCATCGACTATTCCCTGTTTATCAGTATCATTTGTATAATAATCTTCATAATACTGCTCATTAGTGCCAATGTCCTGGGGAGTATCACTTGATCCGTATTTCATAAGATCATTCCACTGATCCATGCCCTCAAACTCGTAATCGTCTCCGGCAAAAAACCGATAGCTGGTACGTTGCAGCTGTTCCTGCTCATATGGCAGTTTACGTTTCATAAGCATGGTATCATCCGATTTTATCTCTTCGCATTCGATACACAAACTAGTATAGGGAATGATTTCAAGCCTACCTTCGCCTATATCCCTTCCGCAGTAAGTGCAAACACCGTATAAGCCCTTATCGATTCTGCTCAATGCTTCGTGTATCTGATATAATTTATCTTCAACATGTACAACAAGAGCATTGTTATGCTCCAATTCATACAACTGTGTTCCAATTTCAGCAGGATGATTATCATAATTTGAGAGTTCGGTCGGATCCATCATGTTTTGCTCCGAAAGTCCATTTTCCTTCATCTGATCAAGCAGAGCATCATAATGTTCTTCTTCTTTAAGAAGCTTATTTTTGAAATGCATGAGCATATCCTTATCCATAAACATTTCCTCCAGTCTTTTCCAAATTCTGCTGCACAATTTTCACAATTTCAGCAATAAAGTTTCCTATTACCGGCAGATTCCACTTTACGGCAAGTTGCAGGAAATATATAGCTGCAGCTCCGAGAAGTAAAAAACCTATTGCGATTCCAAAACCTCTGGCAATACCACTCAGGAAATTTGCAAAGAGCATTTTTTTCGGATGTTCAATATAATAAACATAGTCAACAAACTTGAATTTCTCCATATTTAAAGCAATGTGATCTATCTTCTTTTTTATATCGTATAGTACGCCCTTATGTTCCGCCATCGTTTGTGAATCCTCCCCATGTTTATGTTGTCCACATTATATAAGTTTATAATGGAAAGAATTCAAAGTTTATTTTTGAAAAAGAACTAATTCTTAAATCAATTTTTCTTTCGAAATCATATAATCACAGTTATATATATCCTTTTGGAGTGTACCTGTTATATCCATAAGTCTGAACTTTATGGTCTCCATAATATCCTTTAATTCAATATTACTGCATTCTACACATCTTTCGTCGAGATAATCAAGCAAATCTCCTGCTTTTTTATATATTACCAAAAGGTCCTGCTTCAATTCCGTTCCAACTATGATTGCCGTATTGCATTCCTCCTTAATTAAACAACCTCGTTAGGATTTTAATTTTAAACAATCCGTTGAAAGTTATTCCTCATTAATATAATATATTTATGTTGTAAATTTATATTTAACAAATAAGGAGGTTATTTATGGAATATACAGCTGATATAGGAGTTTTTGGAGGTTCAGGCTTTTATTCCTTTCTTGAAAACGTTACAGAAATTGAAATTGATACTCCATATGGAAAACCCAGTGACAAAATAGCTTTAGCAACTTTTGAAGGAAAAAAGATAGCATTTCTTCCAAGGCATGGGAAAAATCATCAATACCCGCCGCACATGGTTCCCTACAGAGCAAACCTTTATGCCATGAAACAGCTCGGTGTCAAGAAAATAATAGGCCCAACCGCTTCCGGCAGCCTTCAGGCTGAAATTAAACCTGGTGATTTTGTTGTCTGCGACCAGTTTATCGACAGAACAACAGGAAGAAAGGATACTTTCTTTGACGGTCCTGAAACACAGCATCCAAGCTCTGCACACCCATACTGTCCATCTCTCAGGAAGCTTGCAATTGAGAGCGGAAAAGAACTGGGCATTACCATGCACGAAAAGGGTACTGTTGTAGTTATACAGGGACCCAGATTTTCAACCGTTGCTGAAAGCCGCTGGTTTAACAAAATGGGATGGGAAGTTATAAATATGACCCAGTATCCTGAATGTTACCTTGCCAGAGAACTTGGCATATGCTATGTTAACATAGCTTTAATTACAGATTACGATGCAGGTCTGGAAGGAAGAAATGACATACAGCCTGTATCCCATGAAGAGGTTTTGAAGGTATTTGAAGAAAATAATGAGAAAATAAAGAATTTATTGTTCGGACTGATAAGAAAAATAGATATAAACAACACAGCCTGCTCATGTAACAATCCATTCTGATAAAAGCGGGTAGAATGGTGGAATGGGTAATAGGTGGAATAGGATTTGAGAACTCACCCCTGCCCCTCTCTTTCCAAAGAGAGGGGTACTTTGTATAACTCCCTATCTATCTTACCCTCACTTCGAGGGGAAGGATAAGCATTGCTACGAAGATTTTTTAACTCCCTTCCCACAATGCTCTGGGGAAAGGGCTGGGGATGAGGGTTTGACAAAAACGGGCGGCCAATGGCCGCCCCTACTGAACTCCGAACTTCTAACTCCGAACTTCTAACTCCGAACCCCTACTCTTGTTCTACCTTAATTCACCCAGCACCTTCTTTATCAATTGCTCGTCATCTACAATAAGCTGTAGCACCCCGCCTATCGATTTTGGAAGTATAAAAGTGAGTTTGTTGTCTTTTATTTTTTTATCATAGAACATCTGCTTATAAACCCTGTCAACATCAAGCCCTTCAAGTCTCACAGGAAGGCCTGCCTTTTTCAGCAGACTAATAACCTTCTCAAGTTCACTTGCATTAACCATACCCATATAGCCGGCCAGCTTGAATGCTCCTACAAATCCTATTGCTATGCATTCTCCGTGCAGCAGTTCGAAATTCATTACACTTTCAATTGCATGACCTATGGTGTGTCCAAAATTAAGAATTTCCCTTAGCCCGTTTTCCTTCTCATCTTTTTCTACTATACCGGCTTTAATCGAACAGTTGACTTTTGTCAGGTATTTCATAACATCTTCATTGACTTTAAATATCTTATCGATGTTATCATCAATATATTCAAAAAATTCCATGTCCAGTATTATCCCGTGCTTTACAACCTCTGCCAGACCGGCTTTAAGCTCGCGTTCCGGAAGTGTTTTTAGCGAATTCACATTTATATATACAAATTTCGGCTGATAGAAAGAACCTATTATATTTTTGCTTCCTTCAAAATCAACTCCAACCTTCCCGCCTACGCTGCTATCGGCCTGTGCAAGCAGCGTTGTGGGAACCTGCACGAAATTTATACCTCTCAGGAAGGTAGCTGCTGCAAAGCCTGTTATATCGCCTACGACTCCCCCGCCTAACGCTACAAGCGTTGCTTTTCTGTCCAGTTTCAGGCTCATAAGATACTGGTAGATTTTTTGAATAGTCATCAAATTCTTGCTTTTCTCGCCCGCATCTATCACATACTTGTATACCGGATTCTTACAGGACTCTAACGCACTCATCAAGTCAGCGCATTGAAATTTATCAACATTGCTGTCGGTAATAACTACAATAGTACCTGAAATCTTTGCACTTTCCAGACATTTTTCAATTGAGCCGTAATCCGTTTCAATATAAATGGGATAGGTTCTATCACCCAAATTTACATTTTGTTTTATCATAAATACTCCTATAACCGGTTTATTTGCTCTTAACAATGGTTATAACCATTTTCTCGCCATTTATATTCCATTCTTTTTTATAGCCTTCGATGCTGCCCTCGGTAATTTCTTCGGCCAGAACGTCATTTGTGATTTCAGAAGCATTCCGTTGCATTATGCCTTTGATTGTATCATTACCGTCAAAGAACACCTTGATATGGTCCATTACCTCAAAATCCGCTTCTTTTCTCATTGTCTGGATTTTACTGATTATCTCGCGTACAAAGCCTTCCTCTATAAGCTCGGGACTCAGGTTAGTATCGAGTACTACAGTAACCTCCTTGTCTGCTTCAGATACGAAACCCTGTTTCTGGGTAACCTCGGTTAAAACATCGGTTTCAGCCAATTCTACTTTATTACCATCGACCAGGATTTTTGCTGTCTCTCCCTTACCAAAAGGTACAAGCAGCAAATCCGATTCAATTTCACTGAGGACCTTTCCTATCTGTGGTACCAGCTTGCCGTATTTCGGGCCCAGGGTTTTAAGCTGGGGTTTGAATTTATATGCCGTAAAGGCCTTGGTATCATTGGTAAACTCGATTTGCTTGATGTTAAGCTCATCCTCTACAAGTTCAATATACATTTGGGGCATTGTAAAGCCCGATTTTACATACATTTTACCTATAGGCTGCCTGTTCTTTATATTGGCAGTATTTCTACAGGCACGTCCAAGTACGACCAATTTGAGGACATTTTCCATGTTTTCTTCAAGTTCCCTGTTGATGATCTTTTCATTGCTTACAGGGAAATCACAAAGATGTATGCTGATAGGTGCATTCCTGTCAATATTCCTTACAAGGTTACCATATATTTCTTCAGCCATAAAAGGTATGAACGGTGCCGAAAGCTTTGCAACAGTAGTCAGAACAGTATATAAAGTCATATATGCATTGATCTTGTCCTGTTCCATTCCCTTTGTCCAGAAGCGCTCCCTGCTTCTTCTTACATACCAGTTGCTGAGTTCATCGGTGAAATCCTGGATTGCTCTTGCCGATTCAGTAATCCTATACCCTTCAAGTCCCTTGTCAACGGCAGCGATCAAGGAATTAAGCTTTGAAAGTATCCATTTGTCAAGTACAGCCAGTTTTTCAAAATCCAATTTATAATTAAGAGGATTGAATTTGTCTATGTTTGCATAAAGTACATAGAATGCGTAAGTGTTCCACAGGGTTCCCATGAACTTTCTCTGTGCGTCACTTACTGCATCCTCATAGAAACGGCTTGGCAGCCATGGTGCGCTTGTCGTATAGAAATACCAACGAACGGCATCCGCGCCCTGTTTATCCAGCACGACCCACGGATCTACGACATTTCCCTTGTGCTTGCTCATTTTCTGTCCTTCCTTGTCCTGTACAAGTCCAAGAACTATTACGTTCTTAAAGGCAGGTTTGTCAAACAAAAGTGATGAAATAGTGTGCAGTACATAGAACCAGCCTCTTGTCTGGTCAAGCGCTTCACTGATAAAATCCGCAGGATAATTATCTGCAAAAATCTCCTTGTTTTCAAAAGGATAGTGCCACTGTGCATAAGGCATGGAACCGGAATCGTACCAACAGTCTATAACCTCGCTAACCCTCTTCATCTTTCCGCCGCATTTTTCACACTTAAGATAAACATTGTCTATATAAGGCTTGTGAAGCTCAATATCATCGGGCACATTTTCTCCCATTTCCTTAAGCTCTGCCCTGCTTCCTATAACATGCCTGTGACCGCATTTGCATTCCCATATTGGTAGTGGAGTACCCCAGTACCTTTCTCTGCTAAGTCCCCAGTCCACATTATTTTCAAGGAAATTGCCAAAACGTCCTTCTCCTATGCTTTCAGGATACCAGTTGATTTTTTTGTTGTTTTCAATAAGCTTGTTTCTTATTTCAGTAGTTTTTATAAACCAGGTATCGCGAGCATAATACAAAAGCGGTGTGTCACATCTCCAGCAGAACGGGTATGAGTGCTCGTAATCAAGGACCTTGTAGAGCAGGTTTCTGCCTTCAAGATGCTTGATTATATCGGGATCCGCATCCTTAACAAATACACCCTTCCAGGGAGTTACCGAGTCAACAAATTTTCCTTCTTCATTTACCAGCTGCACAAACGGGAGATCATTATTTCTTCCGGTTCTGGCATCGTCTTCACCGAAAGCAGGTGCAGTGTGAACTATACCTGTACCGTCGGTAAGTGTTACGTAATCTGCTGTTACAACATAATATGCTCTCTTTTTGGGTTCAGTGAAATTGAATAATGGCTCATAGTCCATTCCTACAAGATCCTTACCCTTACATTTATCCAATACCTTGTATTCTTCCTTCAGCACTGTTGGAGCAAGTGCTTCAGCCAGAATATATACTTCATCTCCGCACTGTGCTTTGATGTAAGTTTCAGCAGGATTAACAGCAAGTGCAACGTTTGAAGGCAGCGTCCAGGGAGTTGTTGTCCATGCCAGCAGGTATACCTGATTTTGGCCTTTTACAGGGAATTTAACATAAATAGATGGTTCCTTTACATCCTTGTACCCTTGTGCAACCTCATGGCTTGACAATGCTGTTCCGCATCTCGGGCAGTAAGGTACTATTTTGTGTCCCTTGTACAGGAGGCCTTTGTCCCAAACCTGCTTCAAGGACCACCAGACAGATTCTATATAATTGTTGTCATAGGTTATATAAGGGTTTTCCATGTCTGCCCAGTAACCTACCCTGTCACTCATTTTTTCCCATTCTTTTTTATAAGTCCAGACACTCTGCTTGCATTTCTGGATAAACGGTTCAACCCCGTAATCCTCGATCTGCGGCTTTCCGTTTATACCCAAAAGCTTTTCAACCTCAAGCTCAACAGGTAGTCCGTGAGTATCCCAGCCGGCCTTTCTTAGCACCTTGTAGCCCTTCATGGTTTTGTACCTTGGTATGATATCTTTAATTACTCTCGTAAGAATATGGCCTATATGAGGTCTTCCGTTTGCTGTAGGAGGCCCGTCATAGAATGTGAAGGTCGGACCGCCTTCCCTGTTTTTAACACTCTTTTCGAAAATATCATTCTCTTTCCAGTACTTCAATACTTCCTGTTCTCTGTCAACAAAATTCAAATTCGTAGAAACCTTTTCGTACAATTACATCTCCTCCAATCCAAATATAGCTATAATTAAATATACTTATTATACTTTTGACCACAACTTGTGAAGTTAAGCTTGTCTTTTAATAAAAGAAAGTTCTTAAAATAAAAAAGCCCTCCAATCCCTGTAAGGGACGGAGAGCATATACGCTCACGCGGTACCACCCAAATTTATTACTTCAAAATAATCACTCTATAAGGGACATTTCTTAATATAAAGAATTAATCCCTTTAAATTTTAACGGATTTTTCCGGCGTCCCTTACTTTTTTTCAGGAAGCAACTCATGGATGATTTTCAAAGGCAGCCCCTGCAGGATTTCCACCATCACCTGCTCTCTATAAAGTTAAAACCCTTTACTCTTTCCAGTCATCGTCTTTAGGCTATGCAATTATTTGAATTATACAATAGCTGAAATGTTGCTGTCAAGCATCTTCCGAAAACATCTGCTTGAGTACTTCCATCTGTGACATAAGAAGTGTTTCTGCTTTTGATTTGAATATATGAAGTTTTTTTCTGACCTCTTCGTATTCATATTTTACTTTTATTACTTCCTGGTTTGCGTCATTTATAAGCCGTTGGGCTTTCAACTCAGCGTCTTTAATAATATTTTCCGCTTTTTCGTATGCGTTCTTTTTTATATCTTCACTGGTCTGCTGAGCTACTATCAATGTGTTCTGAAGCGATTCCTCAATAGTCTTGTAATGCTGTATTCCTTCATTCAAAACGGCTATTCTGTCCTTCAACTCAATATTCTCATGAATATATGCGCTGTAATCCTCAATTACCTTATCCAATGCATCATTTACCTGATCCTCATTGTAACCTGTAAAGGATTTTTTAAATTCAATATTCTGCAAATCATTGGGAGTATAATTCATAATTTTCACCCCTTGTAAATTTTAACCGTTTGAATATATTTAAATTTTTATAGCATTCTCTCCAATTTTATACCTATTCTGCCCTTTTTAGTCATTCCTCCTACTGATTTTACTACAACACGGCCTTTTCCCTTAATTGAAATGGTATCGCTTTCCTTTACTATTTTGGAAGTACTGCTGACAGCCTCCCAGTTAAGGCTAACCTTTTCGGCTTTGATGAATTCCGTCATTTTACTTCTGGAAATTCCAAAACCAACGCTGGCTATACTGTCCAATCTAAGTGAAGCCACTGTTGAACTGATTTCCTTAACCTTGGGCTCGGGAACGCTTATCTCGGAAACATTGGTAATTTCCGTATCAAGTTCCGAATTACCGGCTTTAGTCAGGTTTGTTCTTATGTACTCTGCTATATCTTCCATTACAAGTACACTGCATGAATCTTCCCTGACAAAGATATCTCCTATTTTTTCACGTTTGATACCAAGTGCCATAAGTGCTCCGAGAAAATCTCTGTGTGTAAGGATGTTTCTGCTTTTAATTGCAATGTTTAGAAGCTTGACAGGAGGCCTTTTATCGCAATCATCCTCGGATACAACGTCATTTGGACTTAAAACCGCTATAGCCCGTTCAGCACCCGGATAGCCACTGAAAAAAGTAAGCTTGACTCCAGGCTGCGAAGACAGTGCCTTTTCCACCAGCTTCTGTTGATGTGGATCAAGGAAATCCGTAAACATGACAGTTCCCGAGGTTTCTGTTTTTTCAGCCCTGTCTAGAATCTTTGACAAAAGCATTCTATCATCTGAATTATTGAATTTTTTAAGTAAATCTTTTTTATCCATAATAATTTTTAAAATAATGTATTAACTAATAATGCTCTGGCAATTATGCCTTTCAACAAATCCAAGAGCAGGAAAACTATAATAGGAGATAAATCTACCATAGTGTTTCTGCCTAATGCCGATCTTTCAAGCAGCGCTCTAACAGGTGCAAGTACAGGTTCCGTAATTTGATAAAGCAGTCTTACCAACTGGTTGTTTTTCAAATTCGGTATCCATGAAATAATACACCTGATAAATACAGCTATCTCCAACAGCTCAATTAGTCGTATTATTGCGGTATAAACAGTTAGCATCTAAATCCTCCGTTATTTTACCCAGGGAAATACTCCCTTGTTGCGGAGTTCTTCCTTAAAGTCCCCCATAATGTCTACATTGTTTGGTGCAATCAGGAATATACCGGCAGAAACCTTCTGGATGCTTCCTTCAAGGGCATAAATAGAGCCGCTTAAAAAGTCTATGATCCTCTGAGCGGTTTCCTTCTCGACTTCCTCGAGATTTACGATAACAGGCTTCTTGCTTCTCAAATGGTCGCAAATATCCTGTGCATCGTCCATGTTTTCCGGCTGCATGATAACTACCTTGATTTGAGCCTGTGAATGGATATTGACCACCTTGTTCTGCTGCTGACGCTTTAAAGGTGTTTGCATGAATTGAGGTTTTTGATAATCGTCCTTTTCTTCTTCCTTTTCGTCAAGTATCTCTTCTTCCTCTTCCTCAGCTTCCCATCCCACAAAATTCAGCATTTTGTTGAATAACTTAGCCATTGTAAATTACCTCCTGTTCATCATTCGTTTAATGTATAATAAAATTTATTTCATGCTATATAATTCCGTCTTCCGAAAATAGCAGTTCCAATCCTTACTATATTTGCTCCTTCCTCTATGGCAACTTCGAAATCATTACTCATACCCATGGAAAGAAAAGCCATATCTATATTATCAATATTTTCCTTATTTATGTCAATAAATATTTTATGTAATTCTCTAAATACCGGCCTTACAGACTCAGGGTCTTCAGAAAAAGGAGCTATCGTCATAAGGCCCTTCACTTTTACATTCCTGTAAACTGCTGCTTCTTTAAGGAATTGCCTTACCTCTTCCGGAGCAATTCCGGACTTTGTTTCCTCTCCTGCAACATTTACCTGCACCAGTATATCAATAACTCGTCCGGCCTTTTCGGCCTTTTTATGAATTTCCTCGAGCAATTCAATACTATCAACAGAATGTATCATGGTGACCTTGTCGATAATATATTTTACCTTGTTGCTCTGCAAATGGCCTATAAGATGCCAATTGCAAGGTTCATTTATATTATCGTACTTTTTTAACAATTCCTGAACCCTATTTTCACCTAAATCTGAAATTCCTGCATTAATTGCCTTAATTATTCTTTCTTCCTCAACTGTTTTAGTTACAGCTATGATCCTTATATCTTCGGGCTTCCTGCCGCTTTTTACTGCAGCAGTTCCAACTCTTTTTCTAATATCCTCGATATTATTTTTTATATATTCTTCATCACTCATTGGTTTATCATCTGGCCTTCCTTTATATTTGTCGGGTTTACTATGTAGGTATCATAAAGAGCAATACTGTCTTCCTTCTGTCCTTCAAAATTCTCAATTATTGCATTTTCCTTGTTTTTACCTGTAATTTTAACCTGTTTTAATGTTGCATAATTAGCATCCAACACAAAAATATCAGCTTTTCCATTACTTAAATCAATGTTTTTCAGGCTTGAAACAGGAACCTCCAAACCGCTGTATGAGCTTTTTATCAAATCTGCATTGATTCTTCTCAAACCCGAGATCTGATTGGTATATTGATCGGTCGATACAGACAAAATGCATTTTCCCGACTCTTCATTTGATTTATATTCAACCGAAGCAGATACAACCTGTGCAATATCGTTCATACGTACCTTTACACTGTCCCCGATTTTAAAGCTTCCCGCATCCTGTGCATCAAGCACAAATACCATATGGTATTCAAAGTCCTTTATTATTTTTGCGAAGGGTTTTCCTGCCTGAACAATAATATTCGCATTTTTTACAGGTTTTCCTGCTTTTATACTATTTATTGTTTTCACTGCAAGCTGGCTTATGGCCTCAGGGTTTAATACAGCTTCGTTTCCGTCTGTACTATATGAAATAATCCCTGGATACTTTGAAATTATTTCCCTTGTATTCTGCTTTAATTGGTCATTCAGGTTCTTTTTCTGCTGATACAATGAATTTAAGAAAGCGTCTGGAGTTCCTCCGTTACCCATAATCTGCGTCTTTTTCTGAATCAATGAATTTATATCATCGGTATACTGTTTGATTCCGCTCATGTCATCATTATTGCTTGAACCAATGATGGATGTTACATCCTTATCTATATCCGAATCAAGCTTCTTAATGTCATCAGAGAAAAAATTCTGGTTTTTATTTCTTTCCTTCAGAGCTTGCGTTATACGTAAATCCAAAGTCTTGATATTGCTTAATATTTTTTCCGACGAATCGTTCAAAATTGTGGCAACACCGAAGTTATAGGGGACTTTTTCGCCTTCCTCAGCTTCACGTATACATTTTCCGTTAAAGGGCGATATAAGGACTTCTTCGTTTCTCACAACGATACCGTCAACATTTATGCTGTCCTCGATTGTACCCATTCTGATCAAATCGGTGTGAATGCTGCTTCCGCCCATCCAGTGGAACAATGAAGGAATATAGACTATAAGGAATAGTGCTACTATAAAACTTCCGATTTTAAGTTTTCTGTTTTTACCTTTTCTTTTGTTCTTTTCCTGTTCTTCCATTTGTCCACCTATGAAAGTACTTATCAACAAGTCCTTTTGGGATAATATTTATAAATTAATAATGCCTCTGTCCATCATATTCTGAATTGCTATGAGCACCCCCAGCTTCACATGCTCGTAAACAAGGCCTCCCTGCATATAAGCAATATACGGTTCTTTAATAGGGGCATCTGCGCTCAGTTCTATGGATGATCCTTGAATAAAAGCACCTGCAGCCATTATTACAGGTGAATCGTAACCTGGCATATCCCATGGCTCGGGAGTAACAAAAGAATCTACTGCAGAGCCCTTTTGTATACCCTGGCAAAAAGCTATAAGACTATCCGGGTTTCCGAATTTAACAGCCTGAATAATATCACTGCGCTTTTCCTCTGTAAACGGGGAAGTTTCAAAACCCAGCATCTTCATTAATGCAGCGCAGAATACTGCTCCTTTGAGGCTCTCACCGACTACATGCGGTGCCATAAACAACCCCTGGAACATCAGTCTGTTATTTCCAAGAGATGAACCTACCTTTTTACCCACACCAGGTGTAGTCAACCTTTCAGCCGCTTTTTTTACATACAGGCTTTTCCCTGCAATATATCCACCGGTTGGAGCAAGTCCTCCGCCCGGATTCTTTATCAATGATCCTGCTACAATGTCGGCACCGGCTTCTGTAGGTTCCCGGTCCTCAACAAATTCTCCATAGCAGTTGTCAACCATAACAATTACATCTTTATTAATATTTTTTATAATATTTATAGCTTTTTCAATATCAACTATTTTGATTGAAGGTCTCCAGCAATATCCTCTGGACCTTTGTATCATTACCATTTTTGTCTTGTCGGTGATTACGTCAGGCAAAGCATTATAATCAATAGAATTGTCGTTGGTCAGTTCAAGCTGTCTGTAAGTAATTCCAAATTCCTTAAGGGAACCTCCGCCTTCTCCTCTTATGCCTATGACTTCTTCAAGCGTGTCATACGGCTTACCGGTTATGGATAACAGCTGGTCGCCAGGTCTTAGATTACCAAACAAACATAAGGCAAGTGCATGTGTGCCCGATACTATCTGATGCCGAACAAGTGCATCTTCAGCCTTGAAAACGCTTGCATAAACCGAATCCAACACTTCCCTGCCCCTGTCATCATACCCGTAACCCGTGGTTCCTGCAAAATGAGTATCGCTTAGATTATTATCCTGCATTGCTTTAATAACTTTAAGCTGGTTATATTCTGCGTTTGTATTTATATTGTCAATTATTTCTCTTATATCTTTTTCGACCGCTTTGGAAATTTCAATAACACTTTCACTTATGGAAAATTCATTTATTAGCATATTCTGCGCCTTGATATTCATGTATTAACCCCTTATATTTAAATGTTTTAAAAGTGCAAGGTATATTTTATTACATTAAAGGTACATAATTCAATATATTGCTCAATTATATTTTAGCCTATGCCTGTCCCTAATCATATAGGCTTATTTTACTATTGTTCCTGAAATATTGGCCATAAACACATAAATCAGGTAAAATTCTTATTGTTTATTGTAAATTCCCATAACTGAAATATAATAATGGGAGAAAGTTTAAATACTAAAACTTAAATCAAACTTCGGAGTAAATATGATATTAAAGTACATTGTTGATGATTCAACAGCCGGATACACCGTAAAGCAAATATTAAAATCAAGACTTTCACTTTCTACAAGACTGATAAATAAACTGAAATATCAGGATAAGATCCTGTGCAATTCAGTGTCGGTACACATAAATCATGTTGTTCAAAAAGGTTTTACCGTAGAAGTGTTAATAGAACTTGATGAAGAAAATAACTATATAGTCCCGGAAAATATTCCGGTAGATATAATCTATGAGGACGAGGCAATAATTGCAGTTAACAAACAGCCCGGTATTGTTGTTCATCCTACATGCAGCCATCCCTCCGGAACAATAGCAAACGGACTTGTGAAATATTACAATGAAAAGGATATCTTTATAAAAATCCGGCCGGTAAGCAGGCTTGACAGGGATACTTCAGGCGTTATCATATTTGCAAAAAACCCTTATATCCAGGAATCACTTATAAAGCAGATGGGGTCTAACGGTTTTGAAAAAGAATACTATGGAATTGCGTCTGGCATTCTTGAGAACCGCTTCGGAACTATTGACCGGCCTATTGAAAGGAAACCCGGAAGTATAATGTTAAGGCATGTTTCAGAAACCGGCTCACCTTCTGTTACTAATTATGAAGTAATTGAATATCTTAATAATGCAACTTTTGTTAAATTCCATCCTATAACAGGAAGGACACATCAAATAAGGGTTCACTGTCAATCCATAGGACATCCACTTATTGGAGATTTCCTCTATTCCGAAGAACAAACTTCTTCCGTCCAGACTGTAATAGAAAGACAAGCTCTCCATTCTTACAGGGTAAGCTTTTTTCATCCTATCACTTCCAAAAAGATAGAACTTTACGCTCCTATACCCCCTGATTTTAATACTGCTTTGGAAATATTGAGAAAATAGCCTTGCTTTGTTTACAGTAATTTACATTAATGGTATTATATATATTATTCCACAATAGTAGCTGCTTATAAGTATATATACTGCAATTAACTGTAACTTCACTTAACATAGGAGGAAAAAGTATGGAGGTATTAAAGGAAAGGTATACAATTACCGAACTCAGCCAGCTTCTTAATGTTACAACTCACGCCTTACGTTTTTATGAAAAGGAATTCAATCTTTCAATTCCCAAGGATAACCGCGGCAGGCGTTTCTACCCGACTGAATTTGCCAACGTAATGTATCAGATAAAGAACATGAGGGATGAAGGACTTGAAATAAAGGCAATAAAAAAGATACTTGATTCTGAAGGTATTGTGGGAGAACCACCTCCGGTAGTATTGGATAACGATACAACCAGCATTATGCCTGTTCAGAATAATCATAAAAATACTGATATAAGTCAATATTTCAATGATTTCAGAGACCAGATTACCGGTTCCATTACAGCAGAAGCAGCCGCAACTAAAGAGGTTATCACCAGGGAGATAAGCAGAACAAAACTCGAATTGGGTGCTTGCGTTGAAAACAGTGTGCGAAAGCTGGAATTCAAAATGGACAGGCACTTTCAGGATGTCGACAAGATGCTTGGCCAATGGAGGGAGAAAAACAAAGGGAGTGCGGTAAAACGGTTTTTTAACAAAGTAATTAAATAAAACTTGAGTTTAAAAAAGCGCATATGCGCTTTTTTTAATAAATAAAATTAAATATATCAACTCCCCTGCCCCTCAATCTTGAGGGGATTCCATAGAAAGCTGGCAATGCTGGCGCATTGCCAGCTTTAAAGAGTATCTTTACCATTTCTAATAAGATTATTTTATATGAGTCAAGGTACAGCCCCTGACTCATATAAAGTTTCTTACCCTGCTCAAAAGGATTATATTATATCTATGTTCAAATATTTAAAAATTTAATATTTAGCGAATGTATTCCTGTTTTGTACACTCCCATAATTATTGAATCTACATAAGAAAATGTTTAGCATAGATGGATTACATAACAAATGAAATAGAATTTCACATGTGTTAAAATAATATATAGATTTTAGTTATTGGGGGAATAGAAGAAGTGAAAATAGGTTTTTTTGATTCAGGTATCGGAGGTATTACTGTACTGTACGATACATTAAAAGTGCTACCTGATGAAGATTACATATATTATGCAGATACATTAAATGTTCCATATGGGCCAAAACCCAAAGATGAAGTTAAAAAGTATATTTTTAGTGCTATAGATTTTATTATGGAACAGGGAGTCAAGGCCATAGTTATTGCTTGTAATACTGCTACAACCGTAGCAATTGAAGAGTTACGGACTAAATACAGTATTCCGATCATTGGTATGGAACCTGCTGTAAAACCTGCTGTTGAGATAAATAGAGATATAGATAAACGAGTTCTGGTAACTGCGACAGCATTGACTCTGAAGGAGGAAAAACTGCATAACCTTATTGCCAAATTAGATAGCGAGCATGTTATTGATTTTTTACCTCTTCCAGGACTGGTCCAATTTGCAGAAAAACTTGAATTTGATGAAAAAATAGTATTACCTTATCTTAAAGAACAGTTCTTTGATTATGATTTAAATAATTATGGAACTGTTGTTTTAGGATGTACTCATTTTTCTTACTTTAAGGACATGTTTAGAAAATTATTTCCATCAGATGTTAGTATAATCGATGGAAACATTGGTACTGCAAAAAATCTAAAAAGAATTTTAAAGGAAATGAATTTATTAAATGAAGGCAATGGTAGTATTACTTTCTATAATTTAGAAGTTAAGGCTGAGGATGAGGTAGAAATAGATAAATATAACAAACTATTTAATAGACTTGATACCATTAATGAATGAAATTAAAACTCACCCCATATTATTAACGTCCCTTTTTACCTGTTTGATATTACAGCATATTTGCCCTCATTCAGTTCATCGTTATCGTTAATTTGCCTGTCCTGCCGTCTCATATGATATTTGGGCATATTCTATATCTCCCATCATAATAGATTCAGGTAATCAACTCCCCTGCCACTCAATCTTGAGGGGATTTCTTAGAAAGCTGGCAATGCTGACGCATTGCCAGCTTTAAAGAGTGTCTTTACCGACACTACTCTATAATATCTTTGTTCATTAAATTATCACCTTAAATTACAAAAAAGCCTTTATCTTTGATAAAAGCTTTTTTATCAATATTGTTAAATTTTCATCGACTGTCAATTGCCAACTATCAACTGTCATCTGCCTTGTTGTCAACTGTACATTGTCAATTGTACACTGTCAACTGTCATCAGCTTACTTTAAGTTCAAGTCTCAGTTTATCTGCCACCATTGCAATAAATTCAGAATTTGTCGGTTTGCCTTTTCCAATGTTTACGGTGTAGCCAAAGAGTGAGTCTATTGTATCAACCTGTCCTCTGCTCCATGCTACTTCTATAGCATGCCTGATTGCCCTTTCAACTCTGCTGGGGGTAGTGTTGTATTCTCTGGCTATTGTCGGATATAACTGCTTCGTAATGGAATTTATTATATCAAGGTCCTTTATGACCATGATTATCGCATCTCTAAGGTACTGATACCCTTTAATATGGGCCGGTACACCTATTTCATGCATAATATTGGTTACTTCGGCTTCTATGTTTTTAGGAGAAGATATGTAGTGTACGTTTTTAATTTCACTTGTATAATCGGATCTTATAACAGACGGCTGCTTTATATCTTTCAACTGTCTGATCCTGGAAACAAGAACATCCATGTCAAATGGTTTTACAACATAATATTCTGCACCGAGTGCCAGAGCCCTTTGTGTTATTTTATCCTGTCCGACTGCAGAAAGTATTATGAACAGCGGCCTTTTTGCCAACTGGACGGAATTAACCTTTTCCAGCACACCAAGGCCGTCAAGGTGGGGCATGATTATATCCAGTATAGCTATATCCGGCATTTTGTTTGTAATCAGCTCATAAGCTTCCATACCATCCCTTGCAACGCCCACTACTTCGATATCATTCTGGTTGTTCAGATATTCGCATAAAATGTCGCCGAACTCTCTATTATCATCGGCTATAACAACCTGAATCTTCTTGTTAACCAAAATAAATTCCCCCTTAATAATTCCGTAAACTTTATGTTCTCATTATATTTAGCTTTCGACAAAAATTCAAGTATAAATTGTTAATATTTAGTATTATGTAATTAATATTCCAATTATTTATCACAAACGCTAACATGTAAAACATCTTAAAGTAATTGATTTCAGGCTATTTTTGGGTTTTTATACAACTCCTGATATTGTAAAAAAAAGTAATTGTTCGAGGAACAATCACTTTTTTTATTACCCTTAATTACCCGGCAGCAGCTATATTTAAATTCTTATTTCCCATGATATTTTTATACATCCATTCCATAAATATTCCGTAACCTCTGGTCGGATCATTGACCAGTACATGTGTTACTGCTCCTACTATCCTTCCGTTTTGAATAATTGGACTTCCTGACATTCCCTGTACTATTCCTCCGGTCTTATCAAGCAGTCTCTTATCTGTTATCTTTATAACCATACCTTTTGAGCTGCTTGAATTCTGCAGTATAACCCTTTGAATCTCAATCCCGTATTCTTCTACCTTCTCACCGTCGATATTGCATAATATCGATGCTGGTCCTTCCTTTACCTGGGATCGCATTGCCATCGGATACTCTTTTCCCTTAAGCATTCCTGTCGCATTGCTGTTTAATATACCGTAAATTCCCGATTCACAGTTGTTGGTTATATACCCCAGCTTTTTCCCATCCAGGAACATTCCTTTCAATTCACCCGGAGATCCTGTTTTGCCTTTTCTTATATCCATAATTGTTGATTTAATTACCTCGCCGCTTTCAACAGGGAGTATTGTGCCGGTATCAATATCGGCAATTCCGTGTCCAAGGGCTCCAAACCTTTTTGTTTCCGGATCATAAAATGTTATTGTCCCTATACCTGCGCTGCTGTCCCTGACCCATAAGCCTATATGATATTTTTTATCTTCATTAGATAAAACCGGCTTTATTTCGGTATCAATAAAAGTGCTTCCCCGTCGGTATTTAATCTTGAGCGGATTTCCACCGCTTTTGTCTACTTCAGAAATCAATTCTTCAATTGTGTCCAGCTTTTTCCCATTAATTGCTATAAGAAAATCTCCCGGCCTGATACCAACTTCTTTTCCAGGCTGGGGATTTCGTCCGTCCTTTGTATTTACATCCGAAATTCCAATTACCAGAATACCATTGATATTAAGCTTGACACCTATTGTATTACCGCATGCCACTACCATTTTATTTGGAACCACATCAACATGTATTGTTCTTACAGGAAGCAGTCCGAAAAGCTTAAGATTTATATTTACGAACCCATTCTTTTCGGATTTTATAGTAAGCGGCTCTTCAAGTTGATAGTGTCCCCCTGTTGTTTTACTTTCCATACTGGTAAGGGAAATAATACCGTTCTTGTCAGGCATCATATCAACACAAAACAGGCTTCTGAAATCATATACATATTCTTCGCCTTCAAGCAGGGTCAAATTACCGGGAAGTGAATAAAGCATTCTAATATATCCAAATAACATAACAGAAATACAAACAAGTAAAAAAACAATGAATTTTACATTTCTATTCCTTATTAGTTTTATCATATGCACACTCCGGAAGAAAAATAAAGTCACGCTGCCTTCACAGCAACGTGACACTTTCTGAATTTTCAGATATTAATTTTACCTTTTGGAAAGTTAATTATTCAAGAAGATAAATACATGACAGGAAAATTTAAAAATGAAATGAATCAGGATAAATTGGTCTTAAAACTTCCGGCGTTTACCAGCATTTCTTCAGCATGCTTGAGAGTGATTTCGGAAATATTCGTACCTCCGATAATTCTCGCGATTTCACTTTTTATTTCATTTCCCTTAAGCTTTTTTACATGAGTTTCGGTACTATCCTGTGTGGAATTTTTTTCAATAAGATAATGATTATCAGCCATACAACCAATCTGAGCAAGATGTGTAACACATATTACCTGATGGCTGCGTGAAATGAAGGACAGCTTTTCTCCTACCTTTTGAGCGGCTATACCGCTTATTCCTATGTCAATCTCATCAAAAATAAGCACAGGAACACTGTCCACATCAGCCAGGATTGTTTTTATTGCCAGCATTATTCTGGACATTTCTCCGCCTGAAGCTATCTTGGATAGCGGCTTCAATATTTCGCCCGCATTTGGAGATATAAGAAATTCAACTTCACTAAGTCCGGTTGATGTATACTGTCTCTCACCTTTTTCATTAGTGTTGTCATTAAAAATCATATTGACCTTGAATTTTGAGTTTTTCATTTCAAGTTCGTTTAACTGGCTTCCTATTTTGTCTTCCAGGATTAGGGCTGCATTGTTTCTTTCATTATGTAAAAAGCGGGCCTTTTCCAGCAAAGTTTCATCCAACTCCAGGAGCTGTTTTTCAAGTTCTTTTGCCTTTTCTTCACTTTGCAGAACTTCATTCAGCTCTTCTTCGGTCTTTTTACAATAGGAAATCACTTCATCAATACTGTTTCCATATTTCTTTTTTAGCCTGTAAATAAGGTCAAGCCGTTCTTCTATCCTTTCAAGAAGAGCAGGATCATATTCCACTTCATCTCGTTCATTTCTTACTTCCTCAATAATATCTCCCAACTGATACATGATTTCTTCAAGCTTTCCGGAGAGTGAACCGTATTTTTCATCCAATCTGGCAATACCGTTCAATTCTTTCAGTGCCTGGTTAATGTTATCATTAGCAGAATTTTTGATATTGTTTCCAGAGAATAAAATTTCATATGTATTTGACAGGGCATCTATGATTTTTTCGGCACTTGAATTAAGCACACGCTGCTTGTTGAGTTCTTCCTCTTCACCGGGCTTTAGGCTGGCTTTTTTTATTTCATCTATCTGGAATTTCAATATATCGATTTTTCTTTCCCGGTCCTGGGAATTGCCTGATAATTCAATAAGTTTTGTCTTTAGTTCTCTATACTTTGCCAGCAGTGAATTATATTCCTTTCTGGCCGAAATCAACCTGCTCCCCCCGAAGGAATCCAGAAGCTCTATATGTGAAGAGGTTCTTAGAAGTGACTGGTTGTCGTACTGTCCGTGCATATCGATTATATGCTGGCTAACTTCCTTCAGCATTGAAACTGTTGCAAGCTTTCCGTTTATCCTGCAGGTATTTTTTCCTGTAATCGTAAATTCGCGTGAGAGTATGAGAGTTCCATCCTCATCAGGTTCCATACCAAGAGGCTCAAGAATCATGGACAGCTTATCCCTGTCCAGCTGGAAAACCGCCTCTACAGAAGCCTTTTCCCTGCCGGTTCTGATTATATCCTTGGAAACCCTTACACCAAGGATAGCATTAATTGAATCAATAATAATTGATTTGCCGGCACCGGTTTCTCCGGTCATTATATTCAGGCCCTCACCAAACTCAATGTTTACGCAGTCAATCAATGCGACATTATGAATCTCCAACTGCTGAAGCATTGCACTACCCCTATCGTACTTTATTTATATTTATTGCTCTTCCTTAACTATTTTCTCAAATTTATCAGTAATTTCTTCGGCAATTTTTTCTGCTCTGCAAATTATCATTATAGTATCATCACCTGCTACAGTGCCTACTATTTCAGGCCAACCCATTGAATCGATGGCTGAAGCGGCTGCATGAGCCATTCCCGGCAGAGTTTTTACAATGACGATATTATTTGCATAGTCGCTGGAAACAAAGGTTTCAGCAAAAATTCTCATAAGCTTGTAGGAAGTTACATTTTCAGCTTTCATCAAAGCAGAATACCTTGAACGTCCGTCGGGAGTCATGCTCTTTACAAGCCTCAGTTCCTTAATATCCCTTGAAATTGTAGCCTGTGTGACATCCATCCCTGCTTCCTTCAGCTTGTCTGCAATTTCCTCCTGAGTCTCTATTACATTCTTTTCAATTATCTCCAATATTTTAGCATGTCTATTATACTTCATCTTCTCTTAAACATTCTCCCCTCTGATAAATCTTATTTCTTAATACGTTAAAGAAATTCCGTTCATAAAGTCTTACTATTTTTGCTCTGTATGAAGAACGCCTTATTTCAACAATATCTCCCGCCTTTATCTCATAACCCTTCTGACCGTCAACTGTAATAACGGCATCCTGACAGTATTTTTTATCCACCAGGGCTTTTACAACTCTGTCCCCTGTTGCTATTATGGGTCTTGAATAAAGGATATGCGGACAAATAGGATTAAGAATTATCAGGTCAACTTCAGGTTCAACCATCGGACCTCCCGCTGAAAGCGAATATGCCGTAGAACCTGTAGGGGTGGAAATTATCATTCCGTCCCCTGGAAATGAATCTACAAATAGATTGTTTAAATAGGTTTTTATATGTAATATGCCTGAAACGGCACTTCTTGATATCACAATATCATTTAAGGCATATTCCTTTACAAAACCGTTTGCAGTATTAAAATCCGCTTCAAGCATCATTCGTTCTTCTATGGAATATTCGTTTCTAAAAAGCTTGTCTATTGCATTTTTAATATCACTTTTATCGATTTCAGCGAGGAATCCCAGATTCCCCAGGTTTACACCAAGCACCGGAATATCATTTTTAAAGGCTTTTCTTGCGGCCTTAAGAAAAGTACCGTCCCCGCCAAGGCATATGATCATATCGGTTTTACTGAATATTTCTGTCTCGGATTTTCCAGCTTCCTTTAAATTTATCAATTGTGCAACATCTTCGGGCATCATTATGTTTCCGCCGTTTTTAATTATGGCTTCCACTACTTCGGCTGTATGTTTAAGCTGCGTATCCTTATCTCTATTTATATATAAACCTATATTTCTCATTAAATATTCCAGTGAAAGAGAGACACACTTTTTAAAGCAGTGTCCTGTTCCATCCTCTCTTGTTAATCAAAATGTTATGAAAGCTTAATTATTTTAATTATATCAAAAATTACCTGATTTATAAACAAGATAAAAAATCAGTTTGGCAATCTGAATTCTGTATTGAAAAAAGAAAAACGCCCGAGGTTATTTTAAACCTTCATGGGCGTTTGATACTGTTTCAGATATGATTTTTTCTATATTATCAATACTTTCTCCTGATTTGGCCAGGTATGCAAGATATTCGATGTTTCCTTCCGGTCCTTTGATAGGAGAATAAGCCAGGCCCTTTACTTTCAAACCCAGTTCCACTGAAAAATTCAAAACAGAAGTAATGACCTCAATATGAGTTTCGGGTTCCCGTACCACTCCATGCTTTCCTACCTTTTCCCTGCCGGCTTCAAACTGTGGTTTAATGAGACTTACTATTTCTCCATTTTCACCTGTCAGCTCTTTTGCCACGGGCAAAACCTTTTTTAATGATATAAAAGATACGTCTATACTTGCAAAATTAAGTATTTCTCCGATTTGCTCAGGCTTTACATACCGTATGTTTGTCCGTTCCATACATACAACGCGGCTGTCATTCCTCAAGTTCCAGGCAAGCTGGCCATATCCCACATCAACTGCATATACCTTTTCTGCACCTCTTTGTAGCATGCAGTCTGTAAAGCCTCCTGTAGATGCCCCGATATCAATGCACTTTTTGCCCTGCAGATTCAAGCCAAAGGAGTCGATGGCCTTTTGAAGCTTCAGCCCGCCTCTGCTGACAAAAGGCAACGGATTTTCCTTAATGCTGATATTTATATCCTGGTTGAATTTAACACCGGGCTTGTCGGCCCGTTCTCCATCAACCAGCACACAACCCGCCATAACTGCGCCCTGAGCCTTTTCCCTGCTTGGGAAGAAACCTCTTTTATATAAAATTACATCCAATCTTTCCTTATCCAAACAATTCCTCCAAAAGACTTATTTTCTCATTATTCTTTTAACTTCGGATACAACTGTTTCATAATCCAGGCCATACTTCCTGTATAGTTTGCTTCTTGCACCATGTTCTATGAATTTGTCCGGGAAGCCGAGAAGTTTTACTTTGGGGTATAAGCCTGTCCTGTTTAGAACCTCTATGACTCCGCTTCCAAAACCCCCAACTGTTGAGTTGTCTTCGATTGTTACAATTCTGCTTGTTTTTGCTGCTGATGTTATTATAAGTTTCTCGTCCAGCGGCTTGCAGAATCTGGCATTTATAACCTCTGCCGAAATACCCTCCCGGCTTAATTCATCTGCGGCTTTAAGAGCAATGGAAACCATGGTACCTACCGCAACTATTGAAACATCCTTGCCGTCCCTTACCTTAACACCTTTCCCGAACTTAACCGGCTTCTCCTCAATTACTTTTTCCTGTCCTGCACCTCTGGGATATCTTATTGCTATCGGTCCGTTATGTTCAAGCACTGCGTAATCAAGCATTTCCCTAAATTCACAGTAGTCGCAGGGAGCAAGTATGGTTATATTCGGTATGTCTCTTAAAAATGAAAGGTCAAAAAGTCCCTGATGAGTTTCCCCGTCATCTCCGATCAGTCCTGCCCTGTCAACGGCAAATACCACATGAAGGTTCTGTATTGCAACATCATGCAGCACCTGGTCAAATGCTCTCTGCAGGAAGGTTGAATAAACAGCGAAAACGGGAACCAACCCATTAGCTGCCATTCCTGCCGCAAGAGTTACAGCATGCTGTTCTGCTATTCCCACATCAAAAAACCTGTTCCTGTATTTTGTTGAAAATGGTACAAGACCTGTTCCGTCACGCATAGCTGCAGTAATTGCAACCAACCTTGGTTCCTTTCCGGCAAGCCTTACCAACTCTTCTCCGAAAACATTCGAAAAGCTTGGCATACTCTCTACTTTAGCCTCACCGGTCTCTATTTCAAAAGGCTGTACTCCGTGGAACGCATACGGTTTTTCCTCTGCATAGGAATAGCCTTTTCCTTTTTGAGTACAAACATGTATGAATACAGGTCCTTTCATGAGCTTGGCTCTTGAAAAAACCTTTACAAGCTCCTGGATATTATGTCCATCAATGGGTCCTAGATATTTAAAGCCCAGTTCCTCAAAAATTATTCCGGGCATTACAAGGTATTTAATCAAACCCTTGGTCCGGGTAATCGCCCTGGCTGTTGCCTTTCCTACTCCCGGGATTTTTTTGAGAAATTGGTCTACGTCCTCACGCATTTTGAAATAAAAGGGTTGTGTTCTGATTCTGCTGAGATATCTTGACATTCCACCTACGTTTTTTGAAATTGACATCTCATTATCATTCAAAATCACTATCATTTTATTTGTTGACCTTCCAGCATCATTCAGTGCTTCAAAAGCCATTCCCCCGGTCAGTGCACCATCTCCTATAACTGCTATCACTTCATATTTTTCATCCTTAATATCACGTGCCCTTGCAAAGCCAAGAGCCGCTGATATTGAAGTACTGCTGTGACCGGTATCAAAGCAGTCATGCTCGCTTTCATTTCTCTTAGGAAATCCGGCTATTCCCTCATGCTGCCTCAATGTGCAAAACTTTTCTCTTCTGCCGGTTATTATTTTATGTACATAGGATTGATGACCCACATCCCATACTATTCTGTCATCAGGCGTATTAAATACCTTATGCAGGGCAAGCGTCAATTCAACAACGCCAAGATTGGATGCAAGATGTCCTCCTGTTTTGGAAACATTCTCTATTAAATACTCCCTGATTTCATCAGAAAGCTCTGTTAATTCCGTAATATCAAGTTTTTTTACATCTGCCGGGGAGTTAATCCCTTCAAGTAATCCACCCACTAAACTAAATCCCGCCTTTAGACATTCTTATGATGCTTGCTGCTTTTTTTCTTCTTTTTATTTCTGACAAAGAACTTTGTAATAACTGCGATTTTATATACTATGTAATTACTGTTATGAATAGCTATGGTTTTACCTATGGCTTTTCCCCCAACAGTCAATGATGCTACCATTCCAGTTATGATCAAACCTGCCACGGTGGTTTCGGAAGCATTTCCCTGGCCGGCAATTTTTACAATTATATAGGCACTTGCCGTTCCGCTTATAACTCCGGCTATATCCCCAACAACATCATTACAGAAGCTTGCCACCTTATTTGCATGCTTTATCATAAGTATTGCCTGTTTTGCACCATAAACCTTTCTAGATGCCATTGCGTGAAAAGGTGCCTCATCGGCAGCAGTTACGGCAATTCCTATTATATCAAATATAATTCCCACAAATATAATTGCAAAGACAATAATTAAAGCAATAACTGTATCTGTATTTTTAAGACCTGATGATACAAAAGATAAAAACGCCGACAGAAAAAAAGACGCAACTGTTATTAAAATATACCATTTTGCGTTCTCTGCAGCTGAACCTAACATCTTTACTCTGAATTTTACTCTTCTTTCTTCTTTTTCAACCTTGTGATTTTTTTCGTCTTCACGATCACTCAAAACTTTTTCACCTTTATCAATTTATGTATGGTAAAACCGGGTGGTAATATATTGAGTAAATTTTGCGGCTTAGGTCAGGCAGGATTTCCCCGGTTTCTACTGAAACGTCGCCGTTCCAGCGGTTTCCCTTTAAAGCATCCGCCGCATAGTTACCCTTTGCGGGGCCTGATTACCACTTAGTCCACACTGCAATCCCCAATATATCTCTTAACAGAACAGTCTAGGAGATTTCCTCTTCAGTCTGACTGCTTCCTAGCCTCTTTTGCAAGCTTGGTTTCAAATAGCAATAATGGTTGTATATTGGCCAATATACAGCCATCCGATCCATTATCCGCCAAGTTCACTCAAGGCAGGCTACACTGTTCACAGCATCTTGCGATACCGCCTAACAGGTTTAATCCCTTCTCGTGGGGGATGTCGGATAAAGCAAGCTTTACCCGGCTTTCATCCAAAAGTAAGGGTCTCCACGGTAGAGGGGTCAACGCCCGCATGCCATTGCAGATCGCCCCTAAACCTTAACTCCCAGCATCGACCCACTACTGGGCGTAGCAAGCCGACACAAGGAACTTCATCGATGTGCCCTTTGACGGCTTTTTAGGCCCGTCTTCAGAAACAGCAGTCCTGACTAGAATACTGTACCACCCTGTTATACACTCTAAGTAAGTACGGATATTGATTATATCACAAAAGGGTGATACATAAAACATCTTATATAAGCCGATTTAACCTTAAATATGACGGATATAGCCGACAATGCATTTTACTGCTTTTATTCTTACGGCACATATCATATGATGTAAATCACTAATTGTTTCTTGAGCACAGCTTAAAGATGAGTGTTCTTAGGAATTCAGCACTGGCTCCGAAACCCTGCAGGCACTTGTCTGCTTCGGTTGTTACTTCATTAAGCAGCCTTTTGGATTCTTCCATCCCATAGATAGTTATATATGTAGATTTTAATTTTTTTGCATCGCTTCCTGTTTGCTTTCCCATGGAAGCCAGATCGCCTTCAACATCCAGAATATCATCACGTATCTGGAATGCCAGACCTGTTTTATCTCCGAATTTTTCAATCAGGCTCATTTGTTCTTCAGATGCACCTGACAGAATGGCAGCTGCAACAGCAGGTGCTTTAAGAAGCGCACCTGTTTTACATTTATGCATGTAATGAAGAGTTTCCTTTTGTATTATTTTATTCTCAGATTCCAGGTCAACGACCTGTCCGCCTATCATGCCTGAAGTTCCTGCAGCCTCTGCAATGGCATGCATTGCAGTAAGTTTTTGAACCATATTGCCTTCAGTTTTTAAAGCATGCTCCATCATTACTTCATATGCCGTATTCAAAAGTGCATCTCCTGCAAGAATAGCGGTTGCTTCTCCGAACACCTTATGGTTTGTCAGCCTTCCCCGTCTGTAATTGTCATCGTCCATGGCTGGAAGGTCGTCATGTATCAGCGAATATGTATGTATCATTTCAATTGCACATGCAAAAGGCAAAACATCCTTCTGATTTCCTCCCAGCATCTCGCACACAGCAAGACATATAACCGGACGGATGCGTTTTCCTCCTGCGAAGATACTGTATCTCATCGCTTCATATATGTTCTTTTCGGGTGTATCCTTTTTAGGTATTAGCCGTTCCAGTTCTTCATTGACAATTTCAATCCATGAGCCTATTTTAGCGTTGTATTCTTCTTCATTTAAGTACTGCATTCTATTCCTCCGTTGTAGAATTCAAGGTCATTGGTACTTCCTTGATTTGGCCTGCTTCATCTTCTATAAGCATTGTTATTTTCTTTTCAACTTCATCCAGCCTTTTAGTGCAATATCTGGACAGTTCAATTCCCCGCTGAAAAATATCTATTGATTCATCAAGCGGAAGCTCGCCTTTTTCAAGCTTATTTACTATGTCCTCAAGCTCTTTTACGGCTTCTTCAAAATTCTTCCCATTGCTCATTTATTTTTACCTGCTTCCATATTATTTACAATACAATTTATTTTACCGTCATTGACATTAATTTCAACAGACTGGTCCTTTTGTACATCAGATATGGATTTTACTATCTTTCCGTCTTGAGTTCGTCTTACCACGCTGTAGCCCCTGGTCATTATACCCAGCGGGCTCATTGCATCCAGCTTTCCAATCAGTGTTGCAAGCTTGGATTGTGACCTTTCCCTATTTGCCTCAACACCTCTTATCAAATATTTGTTGAGCTGATCCAGCCTCATCCGCTCCTGGTAAACCCTGTTGAATGGCTGTTTAAAAGCGGTGCTTTCGGTCATCCGGTGAAGCTTGTCCCTTTTGCGCTCAATATTTTTGACAAATGAAACTTCCATTCTCTTTTTCATGGCATCAAGCTGTTTACAGAGCATTACCCTGTCTGGGACAGCCAGTTCGGCGGCAGCTGAAGGAGTCGGAGCCCTTAGGTCCGAAACAAAGTCTGCTATTGTAAAATCGGTTTCATGCCCTACGGCTGATATTACGGGGATTTTTGAAGCAAATATGCTTCTGGCAACCAATTCGTCATTGAAGGCCCATAATTCTTCAAGTGAACCTCCCCCACGAGCGACGATTATTATATCGGCGAGCTCATTATCATTAATGAGCTTGATAGCCCTTGCAATCTGCTTCGGTGCGGCTTCGCCCTGGACCGCAACACCGAATACCTTTACCTCAACCTTGCTGAACCTTCGGTTCAAAACGTTGCATATATCCCTTATTACGGCACCTGTCGGTGAAGTTACCACACCGATTGTCCTCGGCAAAAAAGGAATTTTCTTTTTGAATTTTTCATCAAACAAACCTTCTGCCGCCAACTTTTTCTTAAGCTGCTCGAAAGCAAGATGAAGATTTCCGAGGCCATCCGGTGTCATTTCCTCGGCATACAGCTGATATTGCCCGTCTCTTTCAAACACCGAAACATAGCCTCTAACTATGACCTTCATCCCATTATCCGGTACAAATTTTAGCCCTGTAGCATGACTTTTAAACATAACGCACTTAAGGACACTGTTTTCATCCTTTAGTGTAAAGTACATGTGTCCGGAATAGTGATTCTTAAAGTTTGATATTTCACCCTTTACCCAAACGTCCGAAAGTATTATATCCTTCGAAACTATATCCTTTATGTATCTGTTGATTTCACTGATACTGAGTATCCGCTGCATGACCTTTCCTTTCCAACCCTCACCCCTACCGCTCTCCCATAGCATTAGGCGAATGGAATTATTATAAGCGCTATTATCTTGTACATCATTTATAAATAGCATAAGAACATAATTATGCTTTAAGTTTCCTATGAAAAAGCCGGATTATATCCGGCTTTTAAATGCTTTGTTTTAAATTATTATGCTGCTTCTACTGTTCCTCTTGTATGCTGTCTTCGGGGTTTTTTGAACCTTTTTGTACTTTCCCCAGAATACCGTTTATAAATGCCCCTGCTTCCTCTCCGCTGTACTTCTTTGCAAGTTCGACAGCCTCATTTATCGAAACATTATACGGAATATCATCCATGTAACAGATTTCATAAAATCCCAGCCTCAAAATTGCAAGGTCAACCTTAGATATTCTGTTGAGTTTCCAGCCTTTAGCATGAGTTTCTATAAGATTGTCCAGATACGCACAATTCTTGAAAACACCATCTACGACTTTTTCTATATATTTTTTGTCCGATTCATTTACAGGTTCCTGTTCCAGAGCAGTTTTCAACTGTTCGTCCCTGTCTTCCTTCTGTATTTCCAATTGGTACAAGAGCTTCATTGCCAATTCTCTGGACGCTCTTCTTCCCATTAAAGCTATACCTCCCAACCCTCATCCTGTCCTAAATAATATAAAGGCTGAGATTGTTTTGACAACCTCGCCTTTCTACCTGTAAGTTCCGGGCGGCAGCACCCTGTCCAGGAGATTCTTTATGTAATCCTTGTCTTCGTATATTCTCTTGCCAATATAATAACCTATTCCTACACATATTGCAATAAACAGCGTTCTAAAAAAGCCCAGCAGCAAAAAGGCAACTGCTATAACCAAACCTACAAGCGCACCATTAATTCCGCCGCGGTGTGAATTGTAAAACTTCAGGAAACCTTCCTTGTTCATAACATTACCTCCACACCTTATTCTACCCGGGATTTACTGTATCCGGTATAGATATTTTCAACGATCACGCTTACATTGCTTACCGGTACGCCTGATGTGTCTTCAACTGATTTTTTAACCTTGGACTGCATGTCCTCAGATAGTGCCGGTATATTAACATCAGGAAGAACAACCGTCTTAATTACAATTGATACATTATCCTCATGCTTTGTTACATAAGCTTTGGATTCCCTTATACCGCTCAGCCTTCTGGAAGCTGCCAGCGCTATGTTTTCAATTGAATTAAGTGATATTCTGATCTCACCTATATTAGTATGCTTTTTGACGGATTTTTTATCCTTATTGCTTTTAAAGCCCGAAAACAGAAATATAATACTGATTCCAAGGAATATTACTTCAACCACAAACAATAAAATGGAAGAACTTCTTCCAAGTATCAGATTATTGTAAATGTAGTCTGAAACATCATCGAACATTTTCGGGTTCAAAGTAACTATAATTGCTATTACGGATATTATTGTAAGACAAAATGCATATACGGCAAGTAAAATTCTAAAAAACAGGTTCATAAATATACCCCACCTCTTCCTTTGCCTTTTTTAACATCTGTTTATTCTTAAGTAAAATGTATTTCTTAATATATTTTGGATAATCTATCCTATTTTCTATATAATAACATTATAATTTATTTTTAAATAAAAATAAACCCCGGTTATTAAATCCCATTAATTATACATGCTTGTTGGTTGTATAATACGGTTTCCCGAGGGCTGTATTATTCTATAGTATTGACATTTAATCGTTACAAGAAACAATTCCCGGAATAATTATTTTACTCTTGGAATATCTTCTGAGGAATCTCTCTTGTCCTTTTCTATATTTACTCCCTGTACATGTATGTTTACTTCAACTACATTCAAACCGGTCATGGTTTCAACAGATTTTTTTACCTTCTCCTGAATCTCCCAGGCGATATCGGGAATTCTGTAACCATATTCTACGATTATATAAAGATCTATTGCAGCCTCTTTTTCTCCGACTTCAACCTTTACTCCCTTTGAAAGATTTTTTCTTCCAAGCATTTCGGCAATACCGCCTGCAATACCGCCGCTCATTCCTGCCACGCCGGATACTTCAGTTGCAGCTATTCCTGAAATTATTGCAACTACCTCATCAGTTATTCTTATCGAACCCATCTCATCCTGCAAATTTGAATTAGCGTTGATTTCTTCCAAGTCTTTCTACCTCCCTGCCGGTAACCAATGATAATTATCGGTTCCAGTTCGTTTACCTTTATAATTAGCAAACAAAATTTGAGCAAATTGCATCATTTTGGAGCAATGTAATTATACCACTATTTTCTGCTGTCTATCAACATTGTATCGATAAGTACCCTAAATCAACTGTTTTTATTGGTCATACTCTTTACAAGGATGTATTTTTTCAGGGTTTGGAGGCATCCCGCTTTCTCTTGGATTTTAAAAATGGATAAGTTCATTACTAAAACATATTCTTTACTCTAATATCGTTTATCTTTACTTTCAACTGTCTTGATGCAATATCCGTTATCTGCGCTACCTGTGATTCGGTAAGGGTTGGTGCCTGAACTATAACCTCCAGGCTTCCGTCTTCACCGTATATTGTTATTACATCGCTGAACCCCTTTTGCTTGATAAGCAATTCCATATTGGTCTCTTTTTCCGAGTTGTCTATAAGTTTTATCATTTTATCATAGGCAGCCTTTTTGGAAGCACTGTCTGCATTGTTATCCTGGGTAATAGTTTTTAATGCATCAATATCCTTACTTCTTTCGGTATCCCTATCCAGCTTTGTCTGGGCGAAGTAATCCCTTACCTGTTTGGATGCGCTTACAGCCTTTTGATCTGACGAGGATTTGCTGTCTGTCTTGGAACTTTTATTATTGTTGGAACTGCTTTGCTGCGGTGTGCCGGTTTTGTCCCTGCCATCTACATAGACCGAATCTCCTATTCTGCCAACATCTTTACTGTCTGCCGATACACTGCTCTTTTTATAGCTATACTGCAGGTATCCTGCAACAAGTATCATAAGAATCAAGGATAGAATTACAATTTGTTTTCTTTTGAATACCATCATCTTACTCCCCCCAATGTAATTATTAAATATCTAAACATTTATTAGATGTTTTATACCTTGTACTACAGTTATATATATTCATGTCTACATTCTTTTATATCTTTTTTATTTAATTCAACTATCCCATTTCATTATTTTAATGCAGCCATTCATTTGAAACATCGAACGCTTCAACGATTTTTCAAATTTATTTGCTTCTTTGATACACCTGTATCTTATATACCGGAACATCCAGGGAAACCTGGGCTGCACTGCATAACTCCTCTCTGACCTGGGGATCGTCTGCACCGTCGGATATAATAATCACGCCTTTAACCTTGGGTTCCAATTCTTTTAGAATAATAGGCTTTTTACTGCCTCCCTGTGCTTCTTCATAAGCAATGCTACTTTCATAATTACTCTGGTTTATATCACGTGTTCCTCCTGATGTATCTTTTTCCTGAGTATCGTTATCCGATTTTTTAACATCAACTGCCGGAACCGATTCTTTTCCTGAATCATAGGTTATCATTACACTCACCTTACCCGCTCCGGCTATTTGGGAAAGGATACTTTCAAGCTCCTTTTCAAGATACTGCTTTTCATCCGATACCGTCGCAGCCGTGGGTGTTTCAGTGACTGTATTCTTTGCGTCAGTCAAAGTAGCGGCTTGCTTTTTGGAACCTCCGCCAAACAGTGAGCTTCCGGCTATTATAATGATTATCCCGATAATAATGGCTATTATTGAGTTTTCAATTATTTTCTTTTTATTTTTACCGTTGACCAGGTTTTGAAAAAACTCCTTTAATTTATCAAACTGTCCCATGCTTTTCATCTCCTTTCCTTTGTAATCAGTCCGCGGTTGTAATTAATATGCTTTCCTTATCAAGCTGAAAGACCTTATTCAGCTTGGTTTCAACCTGTTCCTTAAGTTTGCCGCTTATTTCTTTTTGGCCGGATTGAACCGAAGCTTCCTTTGGTGTATCACCTTCTCTTACTTCAATCTTATCAACCTTGCTTACCGGTACTACATCGGACTTGCCATCTGACTGGCTTATCTCCAGAACTACTTTTTCCAATGCTCCGAAGTTTTCGGAATTATAATCCTCATTGATGGTGACACTTGATGTTACTGCGGAAATACCTTCAATATCATTAAGGCTTTCTTCAATTTTTTTGTTCAGCTTATCCTTATAAACCTGGATGATTTGCTGTTTCTGTTTTTCATCAACCAGCTTACTCTGCTCTTCAAGCTCCTTCTGATCAAGAATATTGCTGTCGGCAAGCTGAAAATCCTTTATATCTATTCCTTTGCTCAAAAGACTTATGAATGGATTGATTATTGCTATTATCAAAATAAA
>JAUZPR010000050.1 GCA_030705825.1 Bacillota bacterium
GCAGCTGAACAGTTCATTCCTGGAAAAGAATATTATATAGATATATCCGCTGCTGAATAGTTCGCATTATTATTTATTAGTTATTAAAAATACTTACAAATGCTTATAAATAGCCACTTGTGAGTATATGGTATAAAAGGACTAAAAAATGAACTATCGTAATTCTCATGAAATTTGTCAAAAAGATTATCATGGAAGTGATATAAATGAAATACCCTATTATCTATGACAAAAAAGAGACCTCTTTTACCGGGCTTGGTATTGCAGTCTTGAATAACGCTGCCAATGTAAAAGTGAAAGAAGTAATAAATGGAGAGTTTAAGCTCTCTTTAATTTTACCCAGAACCGATCCTAAGTGGCAGCATGTACAATCTGAAAACTTCATTAAGGTATATGACATATCCCAAGGAAAAGATCAGCTATTTCGGATCAGGGGCTTCACTGAGGAAAGGGATAACAAGGGAAAGCTTACAAGTAATATCCAAGCAGAACATATCTGGTATGATGCAATTACATGTAAGCATTTACCTAGTGTTGAACTTATCGGCAAAACACCGGATGCGATTCTTCAGGAAGCTTTCTCCGGTACCCGGTTCTCTATTGGCATTGTTGAAATCACAACACCAACAGATATTATAATGAGCAAAACAAACCCATCAAAGGTAGCACAGCAACTCATTGATAATGTTGGCGGTGAGCTTATCCGGGACAACTGGACAATTAATCTTGTAAAACAGCGTGGCAGCAATAAGGGCGTACAGTTTCGGTTTGGTAAAAATATAGAATCTATAAAACGCCAGACAGACGGTTCCACATTGATTACACGCCTCTACCCTTACGGAAAAGATGGATTGCAAATTGATTCAGTTAATGGTGGAAAGCCATATATTGATAGTCCCTTGATTGGTAATTACGATAGACCGATTATTGGGTATAAGGACTATAAGGATATAGACGATCCTGCAGAACTATTGCAAAATGCTCTGAAGGAATGGTCAACAGAAGATAATGACGGAATTGATAAACCACATGTTACATATTCCGGCTCCTTTATCGAACTAAGCAAACATAAGGAATATGGAAGCATAGAGACTTTTGGACTCGGGGACACAGCGAAGGTTATAGATTCAGGAATAGATGCTGATACAAGTCAGCGAATAGTGGAATATGAATTTTATCCTTACGAACCACAAAGGTCTAATGTCGGGCTTGCTAATTTTGAGATTAAGGTATACCGCAATAATAATATCGGAAGTATTATCTCAAATGCAAATCAGGCCAGTCAGACGCTTGACAGCATTACTACGAGCGCAGGTAATATCAACGCAACTGCAGTAGATAATATTCTAACAAGGCTGCAGACAGAAATAAACCAAATGGTTCAAAGCGCACTTATACATTGCCAAGCTGATATGTATGTTGATAGCCTCGAGAATCCACAGAGAGCCTTGATATTTGGTAATGGTATCTTTGCCATTGCTAATTCAAAAAAGCCTAATGGAGACTGGAACTGGCGGACAATTGCCACAGGTGACAAACTTATAGCCGATGAAGTAGATGCGTTGTGGATATATACAGGTAAATTAATAGGTAATATTATACAAACTGCTGAAGGTGGAGCAAGGCTTGAGTTTTCAAAAGCAGGGTTCTTACAATACGATTCTAATGGAGTCCAAAGGATATTAATACAATCTTTAACCGGCTTTGGTGCAATTAATTTTTATGAAGCTGATGGAAGCTATAGCGGAAGACTGGTTAGTGGCAACGGTATGGCTTTGGAACCTGCCAACGGTAGATATTTAGGTTTGGGTGCTCCCTTAGCAACTGTTGAATTTACAGGATTACAGGTTGATATGACGTCAGTGTCACAAGTAAAACTAAATGGTATCTCTGGAAGTTTTACAACTACAGACGGACACCATTTAGTTGTTTCAAATGGAATTGTTACCTCGATCGGCTAATTATTGCTCATCATAAATGTAAGTAGTGTATTAACTACAAAATCATATTCGAAATATACATTACCAGCACCATTAAATGTAAAGAACTCAGTATCTCCTTCTAAATATTTAGTTTGACCATAGGGATGATAATTGTTTTTTACAATAGACCAATGAGCAGGGGATTGCAAAAAATCCTTTACTCCAAAAGAATATCCTTTTGAATCGCAAAATTTTATACAATCAACGAAATAGACATATTTAGCTCCATCTTGTTCAATATAAGGAATACCGTTTTCATCTGTCATTTTATTACCCCCAGTATTTGAATTTGCCGTATCCGGGGCTGAGGTAGTTAAATCCTTTGTATTTATATCTATATGTTTTGTTTGGGAATCATAATTAACTCCCAGCCCTATTTTTTTAAAGGCTGAAAGCTGTAAATAAGTAGAATTGTTAATATTGTAGCCTGGTAAATCGGTCTTAGTTCCGTTTACAAATATCGGTATAGGATTTGGTATTATATTTAATCCGGCTGCTAATGCAGTAATAGACATTGTTGAGAGTATACCAATTATTAAACCCATTACAAACTTCTTCATTCATATCCCTCCAGTTATTACTTTGTCTTAATTATACACCAAATTTTACAAAAATATAGTTTTTTAATCATTAACTCTATGAAAGGAGGTGAAAACACATGAAGCAAAAAGGTCAATTTCTATTATTTACTGATAGAAATGAATTCAGGGCTTGGCTCAATAAAGCTACCTTTAGCAGAAAGATAACAAGGCTGCAAGACCACCATACCTGGGAACCTTCATATAATGACTTTAATGGAAGCAACCACTTTGAAATGCTTCAGGATATGAAAGATTACCATATGAAGAAGATGGGCTATCATGATATTGCTCAAAACCTTACTACTTTTCCAGACGGAAGCATCGCTGTCTGCAGACCGATTGATGATATGCCAGCAGGTATTTTAGGAGCCAATCCAGGAGCACTCTGCATTGAAAACATTGGTGACTTTGATTCCGGGCGCGATGTAATGACCATAGCGCATAAGGAAACAATTATTTTTGTCAATGCAGCATGTGCAATTAAATTCAAGCTTGCAGTAAACAATACTACAATCTTGTACCATCATTGGTTTGACCAGGATACTGGTGTAAGGACTAATGGTACAGGCGATACCAAAACATGTCCTGGTACTAACTTCTTCGGTGGAAACACAGTTGACAGTGCACAAAAATTCTTCTACCCGCAAATCAGCAGCAAAATACAGACTTTGACAAACGAACCTCTTGATAAAGCATTGGATTTCATAAGTGCAAAAACGGGGATCAACAAGGAACACTGGTTTAACAGTGCATTGACAACAGACTGGCTGCCGGAATGTTTTACTAAAATTGCTGATGCATGGCAGAAAGATATCAATAAGCCAGCTTAGCGGAAAGGAAATGGTAACGAATGAAAGAGACTGTAAATACTATATTGACCACTGTTGTTATACCTCTGGCCGGAGTATTAACAACATACCTGGTTAATCTTTTACGAAAGAAGAGTAAGGAAATTACTCACAACATCAACAATGCTAATGTTAACAAATATGTTAATATTGCCGAGGATGCAATCTGTACTGCGGTTACGGCAATTTCACAAACATATGTTGATGCCCTTAAGAAGAAAGGAACCTTTGATCAGGCAGCCAAGGATGAATCTTTTATTCTTGCTAAGCAGAAAGCATTAGCCATAATGGGTGAAGGAGCTCAGGTTGCACTTAAGGAACTTTATACTGATTTTGATACCTGGTTGGATAGCAAAATTGAATACTATGTCAACATTGGAAAAACAGTGAAGCCGACTGTGAACAACACTACATATCAGGTACCTCAAATAACCAGTTCCACACAAAATACCGAAGATGTTCAGAATGCAAATCAGATTCCTGATACGAATGCTTCAACACCTGATGTAACTGACAATAATGTTTCAGGTAATACTTGCTCTGAAACAAACAGCCCAGTTTGTACTGCCACAGCATAAAATAAATATATTTGCACAAGAATACAGTCCCTGACCAGCAACAGGGACTGTGTTCTCTATTTCTGGCAACAAAGGAGATATATCATGAATAGTTTTATTAGTTGGATAGGTGGCAAAAAACTTTTAAGAAATGAAATAGTTGAAAGGTTCCCAAAAGAGTTTAACCGTTATATTGAAGTGTTCGGTGGAGCTGCATGGGTATTATTTCAAAAGGACAGACATGCTAATTTTGAAGTATATAATGATTATAATAAGGAGCTTGTAAATCTCTTCAGGTGTACAAAATACCACCGTCCTGAATTGCAACGTGAACTTTCGTTATTTTTGAACTCAAGAGAGTTATTTGATGATTTCAAAGCACGATATAATATAAGAGGAATGACAGATATTCAAAGAGCTGCTAGATTCTTTATGGTGATTAAAACTTCATATGGTTCTAATGGCCGAAATTATGGATGCGTAAAGAAAAACGTCTTAGTCATGAAGAGATACCTTGATGAAATAGAAGAGAGACTTTCCAATGTGGTTATTGAGAATAAAGACTTTGAGGATTTAATCAAAGTATATGATAAACCCGATGCTCTATTTTATCTTGATCCACCTTACTATTGTACAGAAAAATACTATCAATCTGAGTTCAGTTCAGAAGATCATGTTAGGCTCTTCGATGTTATTCAAAACTTAAAAGGTAAATTTATATTGTCTTATAATGATTGTGACTTCATAAGAAACTTATACAGCAGTTATTATATTGAAGAAGTTAGTCGGAATCATAACCTTGTTGGAAGGTATTCTAATAAGGATCATGAATATAAAGAACTTATTGTAAGGAACTACAGATAATTTTTTTTAATACCTAAATATCGCAATACGATATAATGTAACGAACCAAGTTTAATTATACTTCATAGTGTTACAATCTCCTTAAACGAAGGAGGTTGTAATATGATTAAAATACATCTTTCAAGGATACTCGGAGAGAAAAGATGGAGTCAAGCTGATTTATCCAGAGCAACTGGAATACGTCCAAATACAATTTCTGAAATGTATAATGAGCTTTCTGAACGTGTTAGTTTAGATTATCTTGATCTTATATGTGAGACATTAAACTGTAATATAACTGATTTGCTTGAATATATTCCGAACAAGAAAAGGCTAACTAAAAATAGGTCTAAAAAACAATCTTGAAAACAATTTTATTTTAAATAGATATTTATAAAAATATTGCTTATAATTTAATAGAATTATATTAAAAAAACAAACTACTTTTCTAAAGTAGTTTTTGACATTTTAGGTGAGAATTTTTGACGCAATTTTTGCGAAGCAACATTTATAGCCGTAGATTTTGATAAGATTTTCAAAAAACAAATAAGCCATTTACAAACAGCTTTAAAAGAGCACTGTGCTTCAGGAAGATGGACATACCATGAAAACTTTCATCTGACCCTTAAATTTCTTAATGAAATAACCGAAGATGACGAGTCACGTATTAACCGTGAATTAACTGAAATTTCATCCCATTCAAAATCTTTCAGGCTAAATATAAATAAGCTTGGATGCTTCTGCGGTAAAGACAGCATAAGGGTATTATGGCTTGGACTGTCGGGAGACACCGGTTCACTGAACGGGCTTTTTGACAAAATCGATATAGGTATATCAAAGCTTGGGTTTGAAAAGGAAAAAAGAGCATTCACCCCTCATATAACAATAGGTCAGGATATAGTATTCAAGGAAGATTTTGAAAGGGTAAAAGCTTCTGTTAATCTTGGAGCTATTTCCGAGATAGAAGTAAAAAACCTGTATTTATTTAAAAGTGAACAAATTGCCAATAAGAGAATTTATACACCCATAAGAAAATATGAATTTTTAGATTGATCGGGAGAAAATGTATGAAAAAGAAGCTGGCTTTCATAATCCCTGTCATTATACTGATTGCATCAATTTCAGCAATTAAATTAATCAACAATCCAGGCTTGAAAGATACTGCTGCATCGTATACTGAATCGGTTAGAACAGTAACTACCCAATCACCTGACACTCCTAAACAAACCGCTGCAAATTTCCAAACTGTTCCCCTTCCGGAAACCAGCCTGAAAAGTGATAATACGGTAAGAATTATGGCAACAGGCGATATACTTCTCGGCAGGGGTGTCAAGTATTGGATAAAGGCTCAGGGTAAGGATTACAGATACCCCTTTGAAAAAGTTGCAGATTATTTGAAGCAGGGCGATATAATATTCGGGAACCTGGAAGAATCAATAACCTCAAGTGAGCACAGCCTTACCGGAATAGAACAGAAGGGCGGCAAATATGTTTTTAAAAACGATGTTGAGTCTATTGACGGTATCGAGTTTGCGGGCTTTAACCTTTTAAACATAGCAAACAACCATATACTTGATTATTATGAGCAAGGGCTTTTTGACACATTGGACATTTTGGACAAAAACGGCATAGCTCATGCCGGAGCCGGCAGAAATATTGATGAGGCCAGAAAGCCTGCAATAATAGAAAAGAACGGCATAAAAGTAGGCTTGCTGTCATATACCGAAATGGCTGAAGCAACCTACAACGGCAATCCTCCGCTTTGTTATCTTGCAGGCCCTGGAAAAGCCGGTGTCGCGCCTAAAAAGCTCGAATATATCAAGGAAGATATCTCAAAATTAAGACCTCTTGTTGACATAGTACTGGTATCACTTCATTGGGGGGTGGAATACGACCCGAACCTTTCACCCGGTCAGCAGGAATTCGCCCATGAAGTTATAAATGCCGGAGCAGATATGATAATCGGACATCACCCCCATCAGATAAAAGGGATTGAGATATATAACGGAAAGCCCATACTTTACAGCTTGGGTAATTTCATATCCGACCAGAATGAATCCGACAACCAGGAAGGTTTTTTCATAGATGCACAATTCAGTACGGATAAGATTATTAGTCTTAAAGCCATACCTTTCAAAATCGTACAAAAGTCACAGGTAGTACCTGTATACGGAAGCGATGCCAGGCAGCTTCTTGACAAATTAACCGGTCTTTCGGTACGCCTTGGTTCAAAATGTTCCATATCGGATGACAAAGTAATTTTTGACTTTCAGTAAAATCAAATATATAATTTACTATGTGTTATTACATAATTTTTGATTATAATTAACCAATCAAAAAAATATCGTTGCTTATATGTAAAAACATTTGCAAAAGGAGTGAAGATACATTGAAACTTATAAAGTGCCTGTTCTGCGGTAAAACTACCACCTTACATAGTATAAACGCACAGAAGAAAATAAACGGCAAGGTAGTAACTGTAAGAAATACCCCGGTATATTATTGTGATTCCTGTGATGAGACTTTTTTGTCAAAAGAGGCGACAGATGTTTTCTCTTACATACGTACAAGGAATCTGGATGAAAAAAGTATACTTTATGATTTTGACGATATGATCAAACGTGTATATTAGGAAACATTTTTACCTATATCTGTGAATATGATTAGAGGTCTTTTGATAAATTAATTAGCAGTTTGATTATTTCGGGATCAAACTGGCTTCCTGAGTTTTTCTCAAGTTCCACTAACACTTCTTCATACGCAAATGCTTTCCTGAAAGCCCTTGGTGACAGCATTGCAGTATAGGCATCAACCACAGAAAAAATCCTTGATATATATGGTATTTTATCTCCCGAAAGGCCTTGAGGATATCCTGTCCCGTCGTATCTTTCATGATGGGTCAGGATGGCATCGGCTACAACGTAAAATTCAGGTGAAAAGCCTGCTATTCTGTATCCCGTTTCGGGATGCTTTTTTATTATTTCCATTTCGTTTCCCAATAGTTTCTCAGTTTTAAATAGAATGGTATCCGGTATGGTTATAGCTCCAATATCATGGAGTTCCGATAAAAGTTCCAGCCTTTCAAGGTCATTTTCCCTTAATCCCGCAGCTTCCCCAAGTATATGGGATAAAGATTTTAAAAGCTCTGTTTGTTCTTTTGTTTCTATTCCCCTTTGTAGAAGAGTATACCTCAAGGATTCAATTACAGCATTTCTCATGATATGGCTTTCGGAAAATTTCTCATGGTACATCCTATCTTCAGCATCTTTAAACAATTGTGATACCTCCTGCTGCTTATCATTTTTAGTAGCTGTACCAAGGGCGATACTTAATTTTACAGGAGTATTCCAATCGGCCTGACAAAACTTTTTTATCCGTCTGCAAATCTGCTCGGCTGTCTTTTCCCCGGCAACAGGCAGAATAATTGCGAACTCGTCACCTCCCCATCTTACAACTATATCCTCCTTCCTGCAGGAGCTTTTCAAAACCTTTGACATGGCGCAGAGGAACCTGTCCCCCTCCATATGTCCAAAAACATCATTTACTAGCTTGAGGCAGTTCAAATCTCCTAATATTATTGAATACGGAAACCGTCTGCCTCTGTCCAGCCTTAACAGTTCCTCTTCAAAATATGCCCTGTTATAAAGCCCTGTAAGTCCGTCATGAAAGCTCAAATATCTTAGGTGCTCCATACTGTTGCTGTTTTGTAAACCAACTGTTTTTTTATCAGATTGAAAAGACGTGGTCTTATCAATAGCGGCAGCTTTATTTTGGACCTGTTCCTGGGTTAATACCCCAATAAATTTCAGGACATTTTTTGAATATATCGGCAGTACAGTTATGTTCACATTGGAATGATCCCCAGCTTTTCTCAAAAGTTTGGAACCTGTTTTAAATATAAAAGGCTTCTGGTTATTATAAGCGGCCATCCTTAATTCCTGGATATCTATATCGGGCAGGACGAATTTAAACAGGGCTTCTCCAGGTGCGGCTTTCAAACTTCTGATGTTCCATCCCGGCAGTTTCAATGCCGCAGGGTTGGCATAAACTATGTTCATACAATCATCCATAATCATTATGAAGCAGTTTATATTATCAACAATTTCTCTGAATGCACGGCTTAAATCCATTTTTGCACCTCATCAATATTGATAATATATTTTATACAACGCCGACAGGTTTAGAATTAAGCCGGTCCATATTTCCGGAACCACGGATAGCACAGATTCAAGGATAGTCTGAACCGGGATTACGCGGATTTATCGGATTATGGGATAAAAAAATAATATCAGAACTGGGATTACACGGATTTAAGGATTACCAGGATACTTCTTTAATACCATGGAATGAACTTTAATTTTTTTTATTTATCCGATTATCTGATATTCCATGTAATCCTGGTTCAGACAATCTTTTTTTATCCGGTTAAAATCCTGCTAATCCTTTCATCCGTGTAATCCGTGGTTTCATCCGTGGTTAAATTATTTTAAAAAAGTTGTAACAAACCTAATGGTATTTTCATATTATGATACTCTGAACATATAATTAGGAGGCTAGTACATGAAGGAGTACAGCATAAGGAACATCGGATTTAAAAATTACTTGAAACTTATGCCGAATACTCTGGGAAAGAAGTCGAAGAAATGCGCAGCCATATGCTCACGGGCCATTGTTTTCATGCTTCTGTACATAGTAATCCTGATAATACTTGGAATTATAACCTGAAATACTGAATTGACCCGCTTTTTTTACTTAAATCGAAGGGGTTCCAGCCCCTTCGATTTTTATAAGGACTGGTAAAAATTTTACAAGCAAAAATATAAAATTAGAAATATTGCTAAAAACATTATTCCTTTTTCTATGCTCACCGGTAAAAAGTTTAACACTGGATTTGCACCGGCTAAAAATGTTGAGCCAGCCTGTCTGTGTTTGTTGAACTGCCTCTTTTGCATACAATCCCCCCTTCAGGTTAATATAAAATATTCTGCAGTTATATTTATGTTACATATTAATTCGCAAATTATGACAATTTTATTACATTTCTGTTACTTATGAAACTTTTTCTAATTCCAAGTAGTATTATATATAGAAAAATATTATGTCTTTTGTATTAATCTACTTAATGGTTGTAAATAATAAAAACAGTAAAAAGTAACATTTTTTCAGCTGGTCTTACACTTTTTAACAAATTTGCAATCATAGTGTAATAATAACTTAACAAAATATCAGATAAATTTTGACGAAATAATGTATAGACATATTTTAATATATATTCTGTTAATTAAGGGGAGGGAGGATTATGGAAAGACTTTTACATTATATGGGGTTCATTGTTGAATCTATAGTTTTGCTGGCTGCGGCTGTCGTGTTTTTCCCTCTAAGACTTCTTAGAAGGCTTGAACGCCGGGCATATTAATTAAGTTGAAGCACGCTTGATACTATGATAGAATAATCCCATCTATATATGCTGAATTTATGGGGGATATTATGGATCCTAAAGCCAAAGGCGCTGAAAGATGGGAAAGGTTTAAAAGCAAGGGTAAGACAAGATATGTCTTATTAAACGGAGCTATAGGCTGGGGAATACCTGTCGGTATTGCGGCTTCGTTACTGGACGCAATATTGGATAAGGGTTTTTCTCTTAAATATATAACTTCTGTCCCATTTCTCTTCAGACTCGAAATAAATATTCTTATTTTTATGATTCTGGGCATTATCTATGGTTTCTACATGTGGAGCTCCATGAGAAGGACTTACGAAGGAAAGAAAAAACGGTCATAGGGTGGAATTTAGATGAAAACCTTTGTACTCGTTTATGAAGGATATGTTCAATTTGAAATAGTATTAGCCTGTTATCTTATGAAAACCAAGAGCCGTATTATAACTGTTGGTTTGGACAGTGCCCCTGTTAACTCTTACGAGGGGTTTAAAGTACTGCCTCAAATTTCTCTGGCAGAGTTGGATACTGAAAAAGCAGATATTTTCATAATGCCCGGAGGCAATCCCGAACCGCTTTTAGGATGCAGCAGATTAAAGGATACTGTATCACGGATGAACAGCGGGGGCACCATATTGGCGGCCATATGTTCGGCTCCGCTGATTTTGGCCAGGGCAGGAGTACTTAGCGGAAAAAAATTTACCACCTCCCTTCCGGTTGATGAATTCACATCTTTTAGCAAGGGTATTTATACTGGGCAGGATGTTGAAATAGACGGAAATATCCTGACAGCCAAAGCTAACGCATATGTCGACTTTGCAATCGAAGCGGGAAAAATGCTGGGCATATTCAGAGACAACCAGGACCTTAATGAGACAATTCAATATTTCAAATATTTTAAGGATGTTTTTAGATAAAACAGGTGTTTAAAAATAACACTGCGTATTTCGGCAATTTTGTTTTATCTGAAAAGTCCTATTAATATTAAACCGGCAACAGCCGATATAATAGCTGGAGATGATTTTATGTCAACAAATAGTATTAACGATTACTATAACAAGATTATTAGCAACTACATAACAAATACCGGCAAGGTTTCCAACACAAACAGCAATTCGGGAAACCAAGGTTCGTCTTCTTCCGCAAACAGCCTGACAGATAGTCTGGACTTGAGTTCAAATGTTCCGGACCTTGCTGAATATCTTAACTATGGTTCAAGCGGACAATATAGCGGTACTCCTTCTTTGGCAGACCTTCTTGGAAGCAATCAGGACGGCAGTTTGTCAGATTTGCTTGGAAGCAGTCAGGACAGTGGTTTATCGGATTTGCTTGGAAGCAGTGATACAAGCGGATCAGATCAAACTTCCGGTTTATCTGGTTTGTTTGATGATTCATCAGATTCATCGGACGGCAGTTCCTTTGATAATGCCTTTACCAAGCTTGCCGACCTGACAGCGTCCTACAATAACCTGTTAATCACCCAGGCCTTAAACAGGCTGAAAGCATCCGGAACAAAAACTCCTGACGGCTCAAACGATAATACTACTCAGGCTATTCCTTCAAGCAACGGCAATTCAAAATAGTACCATATAAAAAAAGACCGGATAACCGGCCTTTTAATTTGCCTTTCTATATTAAACCTTTTCAAACCTTTCCACATTCATTACAAATATGGTGGCACCGCCCACTTCTACTTCATACGGATAGTTTATGGACATATCAGGCATTATGGATGTATTCACTATACGTGTCCTGCTTTTCGAGTATTTTTCTATTATACTGATTGCATCGTCTACTCTTTCATCCTCAAGCCCAATTAAAAGAGTTGTGTTGCCTGCCTTTAAAAAACCGCCGGATGAACAAAGCTTGGTTGCGCTGTAGTTGCCCTGCTGCAAACCTGTAATCACCTTATGTTCATCCTCACGATGTATTACAGCCATTATCAGTTTCATAATATTCGCCTCCTGATAAGCAGACATGCAATTTTTTTATTTCCTACTTATATTATACTATAATACAAAGGTTTTGAATATATTACATTTCCCGTTAAGAAAAAAGTCAGGACAAATTCTGTTTTGGATTTTTCCAGTAATAAAGGAGGTTTTTTAAACCTCCTTTATCAGTATGTTCTTTTAAGTGGCTTTCCCTTATTCCTTGCAGCCGCCGAAGCCAAAACCGCCGAAAATTCCCGGGCAGAAAATAATAATAACGATAAGGATTATTATGATCCACCATATCCAATTGTTTCCAAACCCGAACGCAATGCCGCCTCTTTCTTCACCCATCAACCTTCCCCCCCTTCCTAAAAAATAATAGGCAAGTGTTTATTCAGGCACACCTTTATATATCTGCCTAAAAGTATTTAATAAGTAAATTGGGCCTTCATTATGTAATTTGCCTCTGCGTTGCTTTTTTGTATATGCCTAACACGGCGCCGTTATTTTTTGTGTTTAAGTATTTCAGTATCATACTATTCTGCAGTAAACTTCTGTGTTACACTATAAAATCAGATATTATCAAAAGAAACAAAAGAAGGAGGCAGGTTGAACCTCAAATCAAAATTGTGCCAATATGTTGCTCTTGCTCAAATGTTTACTGAAATTGAACTTTAAAAGGCTGTCCGTGAGGACAGCCTTTTCTACAGCCGGAACATTACTAGATTTTATACAGATACCACTTGCAGGTTCCTATTTCATACTTTAATTCATAGACTTTTTCAGTGCCTTCGATTTCACTCTGGCACCGGTAAATAAGCATTCGGTTTCCCGCCAGTTTTTCTTCCTTTCTTTCGGAAATATTCCCTACCTTTATTGTCAGAAATTCCTTATCGTCCTCTTTCATCTGAAATCTTACAGGAGTAGGAACACCGTTTTCAGTAAACCATGCAACCATCTTAACAGGCTTCATGTATACTTTCATTCTGTTCACCGCCTATAATATACTTGTCATTGCCGGAAAATCCTCAACTATACCTCCCTGCAGAGGCGAAAGCCTCGAGTGCAGGAACCCTGCCCTGAAAACACTGAAGCTGCCGAATTTTATTCTGATATCGTCAACCGCCCTGTCAACCTGCCGCTGCTTTTCATAATTATTTTCAAGAAGAGAAAGCTGCACAAAGTCATTTCCGCAAAGCTCCGATACCCGTACTCCCAGATGTCTTATGGGCTCGCCCTTCCAAACCTCATCAAACAGTCTGCAGGCCTCTTCAAATATAGCATTTGTACAATCGGTAGGTACATAGAACTTTCTCTGATGCGAATAGGTTTTAAGTTCACTTGTTTTTACCGATACCTGAACAAGTTTTGCGCAAAAAGCACCCTGCCTCAATCTCATTCCAACCGTTTCAACCAGTGACAACAGTACCTTATGTGCTGTCTCCCTGTCTTCAACATCAAAATGGATTGTACAGCTGTTGCCTACACCTTTTACGTAAGGTATGGCCCCACCCGGCTTAACAGGCGAATCCTCTATCCCGTTGGCAAAGCACCATATTACCTCTCCCCAGCTCATAAGCTTGTCTTTAAGAAACTCTACCTCGGAATTGGCCAGATCCCCGATGCTGTAAATACCCATTTTAGCAAGTTTCTTTTCTGTTGCAGCCCCAACCATATACAAATCCCTTACCGGCAGCACCCACATTTTTTCTTCTATCTCATCCCTGTACAAAGTGGTAACCGCATCAGGCTTTTTAAGGTCTGAGGCCATTTTTGCCAGCAATTTGTTTGACGATATGCCTACTGAAACGGTAAAACCCAGTTCGTTCTTAATTCTGTCCTTTATCTGATGTGCAACAGCTTGAGCATCTCCCAGTATCTTCTCCATGCCGGTATAGTCCACAAAAACCTCATCTATAGAAAATACCTGTATCCTGTCGGAAAAATCCTTTACAATATCACACATGGCAGCATTACATCTCATGTAAACATAATACTCAGGAGGTATGACAAGCAGAGACGGACACTTCTGTCTGGCCTGGATAATGGGCTCACCCGTCTGTATTCCGTATTTTTTTGCAGGAATGCTTTTTGCCAGCACTATTCCATGCCTGGTGGCCTGATTTCCACCGACTATGGACGGAACTTCCCTGAAATCCACGGGAGCACCGTGCTGCAGCGCATTTACTGCAGACCATGAAAGAAAAGCGCTATTGGCATCTATGTGAAATATAATCCTGTCTTCCATCATCTTTTCACCCTGTAAGAGTATTATAATACCGAACGTATGTTCTGTAAATACATAATTTAAAATATGCAGAAACACTTTTTCCCATACCTTTTTTCATAAAATTTTAAATAAAAAAAGAAGCCCTATGGACTTCTTATAAAGCATATGCATTATATCAAGGTTACAGCCCTTTGAGTGGCTCTATTGGCATTCTCATTGGTCTCGCCTATCACTGTCTTTATAGTTTCAATATAATCCTGAATATTCTTCTCTCTTTCTATAATAAGCCTTAATTCATCCCCCATTATTTTTATTGAATTTTTCCTTATAGACGTTCCCCTGCGGCATTTAAAGAAAAAATATTTTTGCCAGATTTCGCTGGGAACCTGAGATAACCCAACCCGTACAATATGACCCCTTGCCATTTCTTTTCTTACCTCGTCATTTGAAATACAAACGTATCTGATTTTCACTTCCGGCTCTCCCTTCAAACAAAACTTTCATATTATATGCTCTATTTGTTGAAAGGATTCCGGTATTTTTTATACTTTGACCTTTATTAATTCCATACAGTCGGCAAAACCACCCCTGTAGAAGTATTCCTGATTTCCGCAGACAATATCAGACATCACCGTACAATAACATTCCAGGTCTTTCAAAAGAGTCCCCGGAATGCCGGCTTCAAGTCTGTTATAAAGCTCCTCCTCTTTTGACAAAAGGCTGCTGTAATTACCGTTTTCAATATACTGATCGTACAGCTTTTTCAATCTCAGGTTCATGTGGCGTTCAAGCCACCCCTCAAGCATCCTGCGGTTACATTTTCCGAACATATATATTTTCCCCCTTTAAACTTTTAAGGGGGAAAATTAAAGGTGCATGCGCAGGACAAAACCCAACACATGCACCATGTTATTGTAAAAAATGAAAGAATACTCTATAATAACATTGTTGCTGTGATAGCGAGAGCTATACGTGTTGGTAGTGTGTTTACCTGCATGAGCCAGTAGGTGTTGGTGGCGCCTATTGGTCACGGCAACTTTAATTTTCCCAAGAAAATTATATCATTGTGGAATTAAATTGCAATTAAATTTTACATTAGTTTATATTTGAACTTCAGCTTTTTTTTGCAGAAAAAGGGCCGCACATCGGTTTGCAGCCCCATCTCTTCTAAATGTGTCTTATTACTTTCAATTAATTTTTTTAATCCCTAGAAATTTAAAAATATCTTTCTCTGCAATGTTTGGCGATATGTCTTTTATCCTGCATACAACCTTTTCAACAGCTTCCTGTCTTGGAATACTTGCGGCTGCTTTAAATACTTCGGGCTTTGCCCATTGTTCTACGGTAGTATATTCACTTATCAGCCATCCGTAATTTTCTCCCTGCCGGTCAACTCTTCTGCAGGCTCCAAAAACAGTGATATCCATATTGCCCTGCAGTTCAACCAATCCGTTTTCAAACCTGCGTTCGTTTTCCTTATTTATTCCGAGACGGGTTTTTAACTCATGCGTGTTTAATGGTCTATTATCCTTAAGCTGCCGGTATATCAGTAGAGACATATTCCCGATAATTCCGTTCTCATAACGTTGCTCAACCGACAATGGATATCTGCACATCGACAAAAAATAAGGATACCATTCCTGTGATATGAAAGCCGGCCTTTTTCCCATAACTTTTGAATATGATGCAATTTTTTCAAACGCCAATCTATCCTTCCATAGCCAAGGATCTTTTTCGTTTCCGGTGTGCCAGTTCCCGGCAAAAGTAATTTCCTCCAGCGAGACAAAACCAAAGGGATTTTTACTTAAAGTCATAAAACCTATTTTTTCAATAAACTTAACTGCCTCTTCATAAGTGGATATTTTACCGTACAACTCTTTTTCCTCCAATTACTCAAATATTTCATCAGACATGGCACCATAAAAATACTTGTCCGATACCTTCCAGCCGTCTTTACAGTCAATGGGTGATTTCAAATAGAACATAATATCTGCCGTCTCCAGAATTTCCTTAAGGTCTCCTGTCAGCAATCCCTCATCAACCGAAGCTGAAACAATTTCTCCGCATACAAGGACATGTCCGTTACCCAATGGTTTTGTCCACTCCAGCTTGCATTCATAATGGGCGACACATTCCTTAATCCTGCAAGCATTTGTTTTCAACCCTTCAATAGGCGTAAGACCGCTTTCCAACACCTCGTCGATATTCTCTTCGTAATGCAGCGCAGTCTTGAACGCATTATCCCTTATCTCTTTCGGGAAAAGGTTTATAACAAACTCACCTGTCACATTAATAAGCTTATATGTATCGGTATACTCCATGTCCTGAAATAAAAAACGAGGTTTGCTGCCGGGCCCTGCAGTCATTCCCCAGGAATTAAGCTGAGCATTGTTAAGACCGTTCTTCTTCCTGGTTGTAACTATAAAAATCTGCATTGGAAACGGTATGATATTATCAAGCCATCTGCCGACCTCAAACTGCCCCGGATAATTTTCCTTTAATCCCTCCGGGGTGGCTGCACCTAATTCAATTTTCATTTATATCACCTTTCACTGGATTAGCTATTTTGTTCGCCTTTGCCCCAGGAACCTATTTCAATCAAATTCCCGTCAGGGTCTGTTATATAAAATGTACGCATTCCCCACGGTTCATCCCTTGGCGGGAAAATCGGTTTAAGTCCTAATTTTAGGACTCTTTCAAATTCCTTATCTACATCTGCGAATTTAGGCAAATCGATTGCCAATTCAAAAGTGCCGTTAAGCCCGTCAGGATAGGATACCTCTGTTCCAAGGTAGCCTTTGAGTTCTTTTCTTTCATACATCATGAACCGGACGCCCTCATGCTTGAACTCGACATGAGGTCCATTTCCGTCCCATTCTACCTCTATACCTATTATGTCTCTATAAAATTCCACCATTTTCTTCAAATCGCCCACAAATAAACTTATTGCATTAAGCTTAATACCCATTATTCGACCACACTCCTATTCCTTTTTCAATTTCATTTTTCCTTAAAACATCCAACATCTTTAAATTCTCATCATTCCAATAATCGAACCAATTTTCTATAGCATTGCTTTCAGGCGAATTTTCCAACCTGTTAACTACCAATTTACCCAGCAGTTCGGCATGATCCATGATTGGCGAATCAAGCGGAAGCTTGTCCTCGGTTAATATCAGCCCCAGTCCGAAGGCAACAATTGGCTCTCTAATGACACTTGCCATATAGCTTTGCTGCTGAATTATTGAAAAATTCAAAACAGAACACCATTTTTTCTGCAACGGAAATGCCCTTCCCGGATTATTTTCAGTAACAATGGGCGAAATACTGACCGACATCAGCCTTTCAAGCAGAGCAGACAGTTTGGACGGTATAGGCGCATAATATGGAGATACAAATATTATTGCATCTGCCCAAAGACAGTTGTCAAATAGCTGGTTAAACCCATCCTGCTGATTACAGCGCCTGAGTGAAGAACATTTGTAGCACACACTGCAGCCCATCAGATTATAATCAGCAAGTTCAATGATATTTACTTCCGTTAGGGGCGAAGCCGAAGAAACCGAGCCCTTGACTTTTTGGGCTATATCATAGGATAAACCTTGCTTTTTATGAGAGCAGCATATGACAAGTATTTTGAATGCCCTATCCCTTTTCAAAAAGTTTAGCTCTTTTAAGTAGAAAAGCTCGTTTCTCAGATGTTCCCTTGCCCTTGATAAACGGTTTTTGACTGCATTCTCAGTTAAACCCAGCATTTTTGCAATATCGGAACATTTCCTGTCCTGCTGGTAAAACAGCGAAAAAACCACCCTGTTATTGTACGAAAGCTTTTCCACCGCTTCCTTTATATAATCGCCGAGAAAGCCGTCGGTCGTATCGGTATAACAGTTCCTTCTGTCACAATCCTGTAATTCCAAAGTGTTTTCAATGTATTCCAGATCAACCCTTTTTCTATGCTTTCTGAACCAGTCATATGCCGTATTTACAACTACTTTCCTGAACCATGCGTTAAACTTGTTTGTCTCATTCAGCATGGGCAGATCCTGATAAAGCTTGATGAATGCTTCCTGCATTATGTCTTTAATATCTTCCTCGTTGTCGGTCAGACGTTTACACCATTTATGTACCAGTGGATTATATAAATCCACCAGCTTATTGAAGTCCTCCTTTTGCTGCTTTGCATTATTAATAATACTTTCTATCGAATTGTTCATAGAGCCTCCCGGTTGACTCCTATATAATAGGCGTAATTCTTATGAAAAAGGTCACATGAATTTTAATTTTCTGATAGCGGAATATCTTTATTATTATTCTACCATTACCTTCCACCCAATAACAACGCCAATGCGAACAAAAACAAAGGGATTACACATCAATTGTGCAATCCCCTGTATTTACAGATTTTTATTGCTTTACGGAGTAATTGTGTTAATTGCTCCGTCACTGTTATATGTCAGTTCTGTATACTTGACCGACCTTTTGTTATCAACACCCGATACCGATGCGTCATGATAGAACAAATACCATTTGCCGTTGAATTCAACTATGGAATGGTGGGTGGTCCAGCCCTTTACCGGTTCCAATATTGTACCCTTAAAAGTAAACGGACCTTTTGGGCTCTTGCTCATTGCATAAACAATTTTGTGAGTTGTTCCTGTTGAGTATGAAAGATAATAATTACCATTGTATTTATGCATCCAAATGCCTTCGAAAAATCTCCTGTCCTCGTCTTTGGCAAGCAGCGGCTTTCCGTTTTCATCAACAATAGAAATTTCCTGAGTTTCCTTAAGAGATAGCATATCATCATTCAGTTCTGCAACCCTCGGTCCAAGAGCGAGTTCCGAACCTCCGGGTAATTTCCCGTTCTTATCAAATTTTCCTGTCTTCCAATCCTGCAACTGACCCCCCATTAGGCCGCCGAAATAAATATAAGATTTGTTGTCACTGTCTGTAAATACCGCAGGATCTATACTGAAGGTTCCCTGAATGTAATTTTTTTCGGCTGTAAAGGGCCCAATAGGACTTTGGCTTGTTGCAACTCCAATCCTGAATACATCATCCTTATCCTTTGCCGGAAAATACAAATAATACTTATCGTTTTTGTATACTGCATCAGGCGCCCACATCTGTCTTTTAGCCCATGGAACATCTTTTATGTTTAGTGCTTCGCCATTATCTATGCATGAAGAATTAAAGTCATCTATTGAAAGCACGTGATAATCCTTCATATCATACTGGCTTCCGTCATTATCCGGTTTCACACCGGTATCAATATCATGTGACGGATAAATGTAAAGCTTTCCGTTAAATACATGTGCTGAAGGGTCTGCATAGAAAATATCTGTAAAAAGCGGTTTATTCGGCTGTATTGCAGGAGTTTCCGCAGGTTTTACCGCAGTATTGGGGGATATTGCTTTTGTTGAAACAGCAGCTGGGGTTGTTGTGCCGGATTTTTCAGAAGAACTGCTGCAAGAGGTCAGAAATATTGTCAATATTGATAATGAAATAATACCAATTAGTATTTTTTTTAACTTCATTTAAAACGCCTCCAGTACATTGATTTTAGGTGGGAACTAGATTTTAATACTACATTGAACATATTACCATGCGCTATTTATGAATAAAAGAGGAATAGAAAAGGTTGACAAAATTATGCTAATTTTATGCAAAAGCATAAGTCTCAGGTAGCCCTCCCAAACTAAATCTGCAATTATACACAAAAAACAAAAGGGCCACACCTTGTGCAGCCCTTCAGCCATGGTCTGGAATCTATTTATTGAACATTTTTAAAATACGTATATAGTGGTTGGCTTCACGCAATACATGGTCTCCAAGCAGTGGATATGCTATGGCTTTTATATTACAATTGATAAACCCCCTAGTTCCAGTAGCTTTGAAGTCTCTTAATCCGGTGGCAGCCTTTAAGCTTTCACCTGTAACTTTAGGCAGTTCCGTAGTTTTGTCTATGGCTGTAACCGCCTCTTGTGTAAGTTTATCAAATTCTTTTCCATAATTATCGGCTGTATTGATTAAGTTTACTTCTGTTGGATCAAGAAGTCCTCTAATGAATTTTGAATGTTCTGCCATGATTCTATTCCAGAAAACTTCCTGTTCAAGCAGATCTTTAACCGTAAGTATTTCTTCGCGCCTTTGAAGTTTTGTCAGCATTCTTAAATAGAAATGTGCCTCCCTTAATATATGGTCGATTAATAACGGATAGTTTGTCGTAAACATTTTGCACGAAGTTACATTATTCAGAACTGTCGATTTAAACTGTGCCAACGCAGTAGTTAATGCCATTGCTCTCTGGTTTAAGTTAAAGACCCGCTGTTCCAGCAACGGATTTGCAAATAAACCAGGATTTCCGGCAATACCCGTCTCAGCCTGTGTAAGCCTTGAATTGATTTGAATACCGGTATAGAATGTTGAAACCTGTTCCGCACTTGATGTCAACGGTGTTACCAGTTCACCCGACATGACCACCTCGGGACTTATTACACCATTAGACAGGGCTATTGTTTCGGCCAATAACCCTTCAAACTGAACTTTAAAGTTA
>JAUZPR010000051.1 GCA_030705825.1 Bacillota bacterium
CAGCTTGTTTTGCTTCATCACTCAGGGTGCTTACGTCTGCTTTTGCAGCTGTAATCTTTACATCTCCGGTAGCCTGTCCTGAAATAGTGTCCAGGGATTTATCATCAAAGGTGATGTCTGCAACAGGAGTGGATATTGTCATTGCCGTTGCCCTGCTTTCTGCGACTGTATCTAAAGCTGCTTTAGGAAGACTTGCTTCAACTGATTTGGAATCTGCAGGAGCATTTATTCTTACTTCCACTCTTGCGGTAGTTCCTTCGCCTTCCTTTACAGCTGTTTCAATTGATTTGTTTACAGCATCCGCAATCTGACTTTCTGTTACAGATGCAGAAGCATTTCCTGCAAAGCCACTTGTTGCCTCTACTGTTGTAGTAGCTGTTACCACTTCAGTATCTTTTTGAATTGTTATCTCCGTTTTTGGAGTCTCTGCCGGAGGTGTAACAGTCGTACTGCCTCCTCCGCCATTGTTGTTTGGAGGTGTAGCATTGCCCTCTGAAACCTTTATTATTGCTGTGCCTGATTTAGTATTATCTGCTGTGGAGGTTGCAGTTACAGTCAGTGTCACTGCAGTCTCATCGGCAGCTACCGTTAGTACTCCGTTATTGTCTATACCTGTACCGGTAACACCGCCGGATACACTCCAGGTTACTGTCTGTGCCGGATTATTTGTACCTGTTACTGCTGCGCTGAAGGTCTGTGTTTTTCCTTTCTGCACTGTAGCCGTTGCCGGAGTTATCGTCACACTGTCCACTGTCGGCTCAGGTGCCGGTATATCAGTTACATTAACAGTTGCTGTTCCTGTTTTTTTGTTATCTACCGTAGAAGTGGCCGTTACTGTCAGTGCTACTGCAGTTTCTTTGTCTGCTACTGTCAGCACTCCATTCTCATCTATGCTTGTTCCGGTAATTCCTCCTGATACGTTCCAGATCACTGTCTGTGCCGGATTATTAGTTCCTGTTACTTCTGCGCTGAAGGTCTGTGTTTTTCCCTTCTGTACCGTAGCTGTTGCTGGACTTACTGTTACACTGTCTACTGTCGGTTCAGGTGTCGGTACATCGGTCACTGTAACAGCCGCTGTGCCTGATTTTAAATTATCTATATCAGATGTAGCCGTTACTATCAGTTTACTTGCAGTTTCATCGCCAGCTATCGTAAGTACTCCAGAACTGTTAATGGTCGTTTCTGTACTTTTATTGCCCGATACACTCCAGACAACTGTTTGTCCAGGATTATTCGTACCAGTTACTTCTGCGCTGAAGGTCTGCGTTTTCCCTTTCTGCACTTCAACAGTCGCAGGAGTTACTGTTACACTGTCTACTGTCGCCGCCGTTGTCATAATATTAGGACCTGAATTCGTGATATTGCCGGTTGCCTTATAGCTTTTCTCTCTACTGGCAAGAGTAACTATTGTATTATTACCTACAGGAAGCCATAAATAAAGCTTGCCCTCACTATCAGTTACGGCATCAAATTTGACACCGTTGGGCATTGTGCAGGAAACCGTAGTATCTTTAAGTGCCAACCCATTGCTATCAATAACATGTACTGTGGTTAAATAAACAGGAGTACTGTCAGTATTGCTTATAACTGGTGTACATGAAATATCTGCTGCATTTATTGAACCGCCGCTGAAATAGCAGGTTCCGCCTTCAAGACCCGAACCGCCTCCAATATCATATGTTGCTCCATTACCTTTAACAGCATTAACGGTGCCTCCTGTTACAATAAAATTTCCGCTGCCGCCAATGCCTGCACCCCCGGTTCCACCATTTGCAGTGATTTTTCCGCCACTTATACTTACAGAACCGTCATTATAAATACCGGCACTTCCATTTCCATCAATAGTTAATGAGTCTGAATCTGTTCCTATTATGCTAAGTACTGACGTTTTTGGAACATTGATTCCCGGGGAAGCATCCCCGCCTGTTAGCGCATTTGTTCCCTTTATAGTTAGGTTGGCTGTTGTATTTGAATCCAGACTCAAGGCTGAATTGCCTGCACTAAGCTTTACATTATCAAGAGTAATATTTGCATTAACATTCGGACCAATCTTGATACTGCTTTTGAATATTGTTGCATTACCTGATATCAAATATGTACCGCTTTCATTAATATTAATATTGCCTGAGTTGTCAGGTGAGTAGCAAGTATATGAAATACCATCCGACTTGGTAACAGTCAGGTAGTCTGAACTGCTGTCAGATATAATAAACAATTTTGAACTATCGCTATGCCATACGGAATGCGTACCCTTTGTAAAATACAGATTCAAATAGCCGTTGGAATCAGTCTTATTACTGCAATAGTAGCTGTTATCAATTTTTATGCCAACATTTATAGAAGTATCACCAAGCTTTAAACTCTTTTTCCCAAGCGGTGTGCTGTCTTCTTTACTGACTTCAGGAGTATTTGAAATACTCGAAGCAAAAACAACACCGCTGGTGATATAGCTTTTACCTCCTGCTGCTCCTTGACCGCCACCAATATCATATGTCGCACTAGAGCCCTTTTGCGCTGTTACTATAGCATTTGTTACTGAAACCGTACCTCCGGTTCCGTTATTACCGCCTCCAATACCTGAACCGCCACCGTTACCTTTTGCTGTAACCGATCCATTATTAAAGCTGATAGTACCTGCACTGCCACCGTTTTTACCGCCGATACCGGCAGCATCGGATCCCCCGTTTGCGAATAACCGTGTTGTTCCGGCCATTGGATCGCTGGATCTAAAAATATTGAGGTTGGTACCTTCAGCTACAAAAACCCCCGGCATGTTTTTACTGCCGGTAACATTGTTAAGTTCCATTGTATAAAGTGTATTTCCGGAATTATTGTCTCCAGCTTCTACAGGTGAGTACTCAACGCTGCAGGAACCGTTATCTATATTGACGTTGTATAATGTGACATGTGCGCCTTTTTCAATATATATGTGAAGATTTTTGTATGTAACATTAGTGTCACCGACTATTTTTACATCAGCAGTATTGCCGCTTGCCGCAATCGTCAAATTGCCTGCATCAGGAGCGGATGAGAAAGCTGTCAGGTCGATTGTGTGGCTGCCTGTAACAGCATATGTTTCCGGTTTTCCCCAAATAGTAACTATAGGATCAGTTTTAAAGGTATAAGTTTTGGATGGGTCGTCCAATACAGTAACTGATATATTGTATGCCTTCAGGCCAGTTTCCCTCGGCAGCCATAGGTACAGCTCTCCTGAGCCGTCAGTTGAAACATTTTGTGCAGCCCCCCCATCAACAGTATAGCTTACTGATGTTACAGAATTGATATTGGGAATTGTAAAAATGTACCGATCAACAAGCCTATTGTCCGTACTGCTTACTACCGGTGCGCAATTGACATTGAATACTTTAATGGAGCCGCCTGAAAAATAATTATTACTGCCTTCGGCGTTCTTTTCAACACCTTTTTCATTTGGATTATAATAACCTTTACTGACATCGACGCCCTTTCCTCCACCTATATCATATCCGCTATCACTTTTCGCTTCAACGGCACCACCCGTTATAGTGACAACTCCTCCTTTACCGGCAGGCTGTACATTCTCCGGTACACCGCCGCCGCCGCCTATGCCTGCGCCGCTTTGATTACCTACCGCATATACAATACCGCCGCTAATTGTCACATTGCCGCCTTTCGATGAGCTGCCTCCTCCAATACCGGCCGCTCTTTGTTTTCCGATCGCTGTTACCTTTCCTCCGCTGATTGTTACGGTCCCTCCGTTTCCTGTGCTGTTCCAGTGAGCACCTCCACCGATACCGGCACCTCCCGTGAGGCTGTCCGTACTGCCGGTTGCCTGCACGATTCCCCCTGTGATTATTACCTCCCCGCCTAATCCGTAGTCGTTTGTCCCAGCAGCACCGCCAATACCTGCACCGCCTCCGCCGCCTGTTGCATTCACTGTGCCACCCGAAATGGTAACCTTTGCCCAATTGGCTTGGCAACCAGCTCCAATGCCTGCACCGCCTCCGCCACCTGTTGCATTCACTATACCACCCGAAATAGTAACGTCAGCCCCATAACTGTAATAACCACCGCCTATGCCTGCACCACCTCCGTTGCCAAAAGCGTTAACTGTGCCTCCCTTTATTGTAATGCTTCCGCAATCACGGTTTTTCATTCCCCCGATACCCGCACCACCATCGCCTCCATTTGAATTTAATATACATTCATTATCCAAAAGGACTGGATCAGCTTTATCAATTGTTAGGCTTGTATTGAGCGGAACACATACACCCGGCCTTGCAGCAACTGCTGTAAGAGTATTATTACCTCTCAAAAGAAGCTTGTTATTTGGATTGTTATCATTTACAACAATAGGTGATAGTGGTGGATCATATATTGTACTGGTATCATCTATAGAAACATCAATTAGTGTAACACTTGCACCACCTTGTATGGATATAAAAAGATTTTTATAGGTTTTTCCACCACCTGCGATATAAACCTTGGTATCGCTGCCACTGATATCCAAAGTATAATTATTAGCATCTAATGCAAATAGCCTTAAATCTACAGTACCTGAGGTAGTAATAGGATATACCCACCCCAAATGACCCCAGCCTTCACTGATGTTAATTTCATTTTCTATGGCATTAACCGGTAAATATAAAGCCTGTAAGGTTAATACCGTTAATACAACCATTAAAAGCTTAACCACTGCTGTTCTTTTACAAATCCGCTTAAGAAACATTTTCATTTCTTTTCCCTCCATGTTTAAAAACTAAGTACTTGCTGTGGATTGTTGTTAGTGTTGCATTACATTTTCAATCCCTTATTGCGAAAAGTATATTATCAATGGTAAGCCTGACAGGCATCAGTGTCTGTCCTGGGGTCCCCATGTCATACCAGCAGAGCGCTTTATCTTCAACCTTTACATTTTTAAAACGTTCAAGGTCATTTAAAGCGTTGTATGGAATTGTCTTAATAATTCTTTGCATGTTAAAAAGAATTTGATTTCCCTGTTCAAATTCTATAAGCAATGTATAATCATCATTCGGTGTTACGTTAATAATCCTACCGATGTGGAATCCCTCCCCTATCTCATGATAAACAAGCTTCTCAATAAGCACTATTATATGAAATTAATTTTTTTCTGGTATCTGCCGTTTGGCGTATTTTTATATATTTTGTTGTTTAATGGGTTATTTTTTAATATAATAGTGATGAAAAGTTGCCAATAAATTGATATTTAGTAAACATATAAATACAAAGGAATTAATAATGAAGAAAACGGAAATATTGAATAGAGAGCGTATTTATAAAGCACTGTCTGTCATATATGATTATCCGCTGACTATTGTCGAAGCCCCCATGGGATATGGGAAAACTACCGCTGTCAGGAATTTTCTTAAAATAGATAAAAAAAAGTCATTATGGGTTACATTTCTTAATTCCGGAGAATCAGCCACATCTTTCTGGGATAAGTTGGTTTCTGAAATAGCCAGACTAAATGAAAATGTATCCTCAAGGCTCAAGTCGCTTGGGTTTCCTATAGATACGCCCCAAGTGGAAAAAGTATTGTCACTGCTGAATGATCTTTTTTTAAAGGACAAGGTTGTTTTAGTAATAGATGATTTCCATCTTTCTCCCGATTTAAGCATAAACAAGCTTATGTATCAGGTAATCTTCGAAAAAATTGAGAATCTACATATTGTTGTTATCACAAGAGACACAACCAAAATAGATTTCGCTGAAATGCTTTCAAAAGGCTTATGTTTTGTTATATCCCAACAGGTATTGAAATTTTCAGAATTTGAAATCAAGGATTACTGCCGGATAATGCATAACACTATTTCAACAGATGAAATAATAAAAATCACCGAATATACCGATGGTTGGATTTCTTTGATATATATGATACTGCTTGGCCTTGAAAACGGAATTCCTGTTGGAATGAACAGTTCCATAGACCAACTGGTGGAAAAGGTTCTGTTTAATGCATATGATTCCCGTATTCAGAGCTTTTTGCTCAAGCTTTCAATTATGGATGTATTTACAACAAAACAGGCTTTATATGTAACTCGGGAAGAAAAGTCAAATGAAATACTTAAAAAGCTCCATAAGGAAAATGCCTTTGTTTTCTATGATGAGACAGCCAAAACATATAAAATTCACAATGTACTTCTGGATTACCTTAGAATAAAACAGCAATTTACACCTGAAGAAACTCGAACATTATACAGACGTTTAGGCGAGTGGCACCTCGAGAGGAATGATTTTTTGTCGGCATACAGCTGCTTTAACCACTCTGATGATTTTGACAGGATTCTGTCTCATCTAAACCAACCGGAAAACATTCGCAATGAGCTTACAAGTTTTGAAGGTTCCTTTGAAATGTTCAGTAAAATTCCCCGGGAAGTTTTATACAAATATCCTCTTGCCTATTTACAGCATATTTTGCTTACCATAGTGAAAGGAAATGACAAAACAATTGTCGGTTGTTCAAAGCAACTGGATGACCTGAAAAAAGCATATGAAGAGATGGAAAACATAGATGAGGACTATCGGAACCGAATTCTTGCTGAAATTCTGATTTTCAGGAGGTTTACCTCCTTCAATATAATCAGTCCGACCAGTGACTGTAATGATGAAATTATGAGGCTTCTTAACGGACAGCAGTCCTGCATTATGCGCAGGGAAAATGAATTTACAATGGGTTCACCTCATTTGCTTTATGTATATTTCAGGGACCAGGGTGGCTTTAAACAGCTTTCAGAATTGGCGATTGAACGTTTTTCAACCTATGCGGCATTTGCTAATGGCTGTGGGTCTGGTTCAGACTATCTGATTCATGCGGAATACGCTCTTGAGACGGGTGATTGGCAATCAGCAGAGCTCAACAGCTTTAAGGCAATTTACAAGGCCAGAACAAAAGAACAGATAAGTATTATTATTTGTGCTAACTTTACATTGATAAGGCTTTACCTTTTACAGGGGAAAATTTCCGAGGCTGTTGATATGCTAAAACAGTTGGAGCAGGAAGTTGCAGAAATCAACAACCCGGTTTACAACACTACCATTGATATGTTGAAGGGGTATATATATGCTTGCCTTGATCAACCTGAAAAAATACCCTGCTGGCTTCAAACCGGAAATATGTCTGAAGCTGACCTCCTATACCAGGGAGTCGCTTTTAATTATATCGTTTATGGCAAGTCTGTTATGCTTTCCAGAAATTATGTTGAGCTTGAGATTTTAACTGAAAGCTTTCAGGAGTACTTTTCTGTTTTCAGCAATCAACTGGGTTTTATCCATAACAATATTTTTGAGGCTGTTGCAAAGTATCATTTATATGGGCTGAAGGAAGGTGTGACAGCATTGGAAAATGCACTGGAAAAAGGTCAGGCAGATTATATTATAATGCCTTTTATTGAAAATGGTCCCCGTATTCTTGATATGCTTAAAGTCATTGAGAACAAGGCATCAAATAATGAATACATCAAAATAATCGTTCAATACAGTGAACAGTATGTACAAAACCTCAAAAACAATCAGCCGGAAAAAGTAAAGCTGTCCCAGAGAGAGACCGAGGTCCTTTCCCTTGCTGCAGAAGGCCTTAAAAGAGACGAAATAGCGGTCCGTCTTCAATTATCACAGGGTACTGTTAAAACCCATTTGCAAAATATCTATCAGAAGCTGGATGCAAGCGGAAAAACAGCTGCAATCAAAATAGCACAAAAGCACGGTTTAATCTGATAATGCAAAGGAGTATTGAATGGAACCGGGTAAACTTAAGAAGAATAGCTTGAATATATTCGAAACATTGGCATTATCAGTAGCCATAATGGGACCATCTGCTTCAATTTCTGTAACCGTTATTCTTATGGCTTTTTATGCCGGTTGTTCATCACCGCTTATTTTTTTAATCTCCATGGTTTGCATTGGTTTGATCTCTGTTTCCATTATTGCATTGAATAAATACTTTCCCTCCTCGGGTTCGGTATATAATTTTGCCGAAAAAACCCTTGGCAGAAGGACAGGCTTTATATCCGGGTGGTTAATTGTATTTACCTATCTTATGCTTGGCGTAAGCTGTTCTGCCATTGCGGCTTCAACTTTGCAGAGTATTCTGGATAACCTGGGTATTCAGCTTCATTGGGGATTTATTATTATTATACTTATGGCATTGGTTTGGTATCTTGCCGGTAGAAATGCAAAATTAAGTACCAGGATATTGCTTGTATTGGAAGTAATCTCCATGAGTATTATCCTGTTGTTGTCAATAGTTATTATAGTAAAGACAGCCTCCACAACAGGCTTGAGTATAGCTCCCTTCAAACCCGGAAATAACAGCTTTTCTTCCATTGCCGGTGCAGTTGTATTCGGTTTCCTTGCTTTTTCAGGCTTTGAAGGTGCATCAAGCCTCGGTGAAGAAAGCAGGAATCCAAAAAAAATGATACCTCTCGCAGTTGCCGGTTCCATTATAATTTCAGGGATATTTTATATTCTGGTCTCCTATGCTCAGGTTCTGGGATTCGGTGCCACCCCTGGGATGCAGGCATTGACTGCCACTGATGCTCCTCTTGCGGACCTGGCTTTAAAATATCTGTCCGGCAGCATTTCCATAATTATTATGCTGTGTGTCAGCATATCGTTTTTTGCCACCACACTGGGCTGTGTCAGCGCAGGTGCGAGAATTCTATATACTATGGGCAGAGACGGAATGCTGCATAAAAGCCTGTGCAGGACAAATTCCAGGCACAATACCCCCTCCGTGGGGATAAATATCCTGGTTATAGTATCAGTTCTGATATTTGCCGGATGCATAACCCTCAAGGCAATTGATATAGGCAGATATGCGGCTACCGTAGGTACTCTGGCTCTTGTGCTTTCCTATTTGCTTGCTAATGTCTGTGCTCTGGTATTTTTTAATAAAAATAAAATATGGAAGGGCATAAAACTCATCCTGCCTGTTGTATCCATATTGATTCTTGGTTTTGTATTTTACCTCAATGTCTATCCTGAGCCTGAATTTCCGTTAAACCTGTTTCCTTATGTGGTAATACTCTGGATAGTTGTCGGAATTATATTAAGCTTAAGACTCAAAAAGAAGCAGGGAACAATTACTTGACTCATTTAAGCCTGGAAATATTCCCATTAATGTCAAAGGGACGAGGTTATTGGCGCTTGTCAATAACTCCGTCCCTTATCATATTGTAAAATTATAAATAGTCAAATCAATTCCTTAATAGTCTCCACATAAATCCCGGAGGATCGATTTGTACTTTATTTGTCAAAGAAATATTTTGAACGGTTTCTCCGGTTTTGATCTTCATGGTGGCCACTTCTGTGCCTGCAGCAACCGGCAGTTTAATTGCCATCGGTTCAATTGTATAAGCCACTTTCATACCCGGATACCCAAAGACCTGAATGGTTTGCTTCAATTCAAGAGCACTATCGGTGTGCCAGGGGGTGGTTATTTTGCCATACCCGTTAGCCGGCGACGTCAATGTATATGTTTTAAATTGAGGCTGAACCTGGTCCAAAATCTTGGCGTTAGCGTCCAGAGCACTTTGCAGGTTTTGGTTAGCTACTCTGCTTCCCAATACGGCAACAATAACGTAATGCTTTTCACTTCCGTTTACTATTGGTGCTGCCGACACGAAACATCCGCCGGCTATTACGCCCGAACCGGTTTTAATGCCCACAATACCATGCTTGCCCAACATATTGTTTACATTATATACCCTGCCCGCAACCGGAAGGGTTGCTTGCGTCATAGCGACAATCTCGCGGAAAACCGGGTCCTGCATTGCTTCCTGGGCAATTTTGATTTGATCTACTGCATTGCTAACGGTTGCTTCATTGGCTCCACTGGCATCAGCATAATGAGTTTTGGTCATACCAAGAGCTTGTGCAGTTTCATTCATCTTTGCAATAAATGCCTCATCACTTCCCGCAACCCAGCGGCCCAATGTATCGGCTATATTGTTCCCGGATGGCAGCATTAAACCTTCCAGAAGTTGTCTTTCAGTAAGCTTCTCCCCTAAAGTAACCGGCAAAAGTGAATAGTTGTTTTGCCTGGCGAACTCATAACCTGCTACATCCTTTGCAGTCATAGTCAGGCTCGGCCCATCCTCACCGTGTTTTAACGGATGAGTTTTCAACACCAAATAAGCAGTCATTATTTTTGCTACACTGGCAATCGGAATTGCCGTCTGGTCTGAAGAAGAGGCTATCACACCGAAATTGTCGGTTCCAACTGCAGATTCGCTTTGATCTGGAAATGTTACCGAAAGTTGGCCGGGTACAACAATATCCTGTGTTGATAACGTAGCTTTTACCTCCGGAATCCGACTATTGTAACGGATAACTCCGAAAACAGCCAATACGATAATAACCAGAACAAGAACTGCGGCAATAATCCCCTTTATACCAATAGGGCTAGATAATTTTGATGAATCAGACATAACTACCTCCGTATCTTTTTAACTTTTGTATAAAGGTCACCTTTTGAAGCGGACCTTCCCCTTTAATTCATACTTCTTCTTTAACTGCACATTTTCCTGCCTGATTTACAAAGTATTTTTTGGAAAATTCAATTTTTTTACCGGGATTATGAAGTAATCTCCTCAGAGTTTTTACCTTATGATACCAGTGCAAATGAACAGCTTCAAAAATAGAGCCATAAAAGTGCATCGGGCAATCTGTTGGATACATCAGATAGCGAATGTTCACCATTTTCATCTATGTAATATTTCAACTCCCTTTTGTCAAATCCAAAATCCTTCAACCTATTACAAAAGGTTTTCAATGCATGTTCAAAATCCTCAACAAATTCATCCTTGATTTCCTCAGGTAAACCCTGTCTTTCCATTATCCCGATATCCATATATATTTTCATAGTACATCTTTTAAAGAATATGGGTTTAATAGATTCCGGAGTATTATAAAAGGACTTGATTAGTGTAAAACTGAAGGCACCTATTTTAGAAAATATCTCCTGGAATTTTAACCCGGTATAAATTGAGCAAGCCGCTCCAGCAGAGAATCCTGCGATACCAGTGTACTCCCTTTGCGGCAATGTTCTAAAATTATTGTCTATAAATGGTTTCAAATCGAAAACAATGAAATCAGCATAATCGTCAATCCTTGGTACCCGAACGGGAATTCCAATATACTCGTTGAACAGCCTACTTATTCAGGTATTCTAAGGATCCTTAATGCCGAGAATATCAATACTATCGGCATCGAAAGAGATACCGGAGGAATTAACCTGGAAACACTTGAAGCTATATTTAGAAGCGGGAACATAAAATTCTTCTACCTGATGCCCAGATTTCAGAACCCAACCGGCTTATCTTATACCAAAGAACAGAAAATGGACATCATTAAGCTTGCTGCCAGATATAACATATACATAGTCGAGGATGATTACCTTGCAGACCTTGAAACGGATACGAAAAATGATTCTTTATTCACTATGAGTCAGATGTCCAACGTCATATATATAAGGAGTTTTTCAAAGTCCTTTCTGCCCGGTGTCCGTATAGCTTCGGTAATCCTGCCGCAATTGCTGATCAATGATTTCCTCAGATATAAAAAGCTTTGCGATATAGGAAATTCCACCTTGAATCAGGCTGCGCTCCAATTGTTTATCAATTCCGGCATGCTGGAAAGACATTATAAAGTCATAAGAAAGGAATATGAAAGCCGAATGGCTGAAATGAAAAAATTTACAGGGGTAGTATCAACATTAGGTTTTGATTTGTATACACCTGATACCGGATTCTTCAGCTATCTGGTATTGCCGAAGGGAATCAGCAGCAACAAGCTAACAGGATTATTAAAATCTAATAATACTTATCTGGCAGGAACTGAAGACATGTTTTTGCCCTGCTTCTTCAAGGATAACTCCTTGCGGATAAGCATCTGCAGTCTTGATAAAAACACTATTGAGCAAAGCATCGTATTGACATTCCAGCGCATTGAAAAAGTCATGAATTCAGCCATTAAGAACAATATGCAGCATGAAGAAATCTATATACAGTAAATGTATATCGTCTCGATTTAGCACATTTTTATGCTCGAAGTCCTTGCCTCTTAAATACAATTTAAGTGCTCTCCCGCTTGATTTAATGTCCTAAATCTCCTTTTCCTCTTTGAGAAGATGATACTTCTTGACTAATTCAATTGCCTTCTTTCTGGTTTTAGGACTGCTACTGGTTAATGCAGCTTGTATAAAAGAATTAATTTCATTCTTTAAATCGCATTCCTCGTAAACAACATCAAAAACTTCCAATATACTGCTTTTTAACAATTCTCTCTGCTTCTCAGGATAGGACGAATTTTTATCAACAGCCAGCAAAATCCCAACAATTTTCGGCCATAAATCCTTTGTACTTTTAGCAATCTTTGCAAGATTTCTTACAAAGCATTGAGCTGTCATAAATTTCTCATCATTATTAATATGCATCAAGTAATCATCTATAATATTATAAAAATAGTGATTTTTATCTGCACACACTAAATTAGCAATAATGGTTGCACCTATATCCCTATGGTAAGAGTTCTTATGACTGAGAAGCAATTCAAAATCATGCCAATAAGTATAAAACAAATCTGCTCTTATTTCACTTGCCCTGGATATAACATAGAAACAATGATAATACACCATTATATCTTTATTTGTAAGTAACTGCCTAACTAACTCGTTTCTCAAAGATTCGTCCTTGATTATTCGCTTGGAAAAATACTCTACATCTATATTCTTGCATTTTATTTCTTCAACTATTGTTTGATTACCCATTTTTCACTCCATTATGATAACGATTTAGGACCTATCCTGCAATGTAGTAAACATATCAATTTGTTATTACTATATCAAATTTAATATGACAGGTGTATGTCATAATTGTATGCAATTAGTCTTTGAAGAAAAGCCACATAAAGAGTTACTATATAAGAATAAGGCCACCATCAAAAATTGGGTAGCCAAAAAATAGACAGTGCGGGATGAGGATTTTATATTCACTTTGCTATCCTTTATATATGGAAGTAGATCCTGCAAGTTGATGAATGTGCCCATTAGCAATACCAGTATTGCCACGATAAAAATGGTAATGACCTCCGCCAACATAGATCGCAGGGCTAGTTGTAACTCGATAATAATGAACATGACCATCGTTGAATGTGGTTGAGCCCTCCATATAGTGAATGTGCCCCATAACGTCCGGATTTACGCTTGTTTCGCCTGAATATTGATGAACATGTCCATGATTGAATGAAGTCTGCCCGTTAAAACTATGGGCATGTAATTCATTTGGCATATTAATCACCTCAAAATATTTTATGTTAACTATCATAATATGTTACCTTAATAACTAATCCACATGACAAATAAAGTAAAAAGATAAAATAATAAATATGGGAAGATGTTTTGATTATTATGTCAAATGTTCTTGATAACGACCCTTTTCTTGTGAACGGTTATGTAGAAATTTCAGATGCTAAAGATAAACCAATATCAAATGTTTAGTACAAAAAATTTCATACTCGAATACTATTAATTAATTGTATAAAAAAACTCACCGGTTCTCCGATGAGTTTTTCGTTTGGTGGAGATGAGGGGGATCGAACCCCTTACCTCTTGAATGCCATTCAAGCGCTCTCCCAGGTGAGCTACACCCCCGAATTCAGTTGTAAGTGTACAATGTACAGTGTACAGTTAACCCCGCCACAACTGCAAATTTATTTTAACACAGAAAATGTATTAACTCAATAGAATTAAAAGGTGTTCCGGTAATTAATCTAATGTAGGGAACGGTGCCCTCACCGTTCCGTTTAGGTCACTTCGCAGCCATTCTTTTCTCTCCCTTGAAGTGAGGGAGAGATAGAGAGGGAGTTTTCATATCTGCCAAATACAAGGGACAGTCATCAATTCAAACCAATAACTGTCCCTGCACAATCAGTCTATTATCTTATTATCCCTTATTTCTCCGTACTTTTGTTTAAAAACAATATTCCTTGGCACATTACAATCTCTTACTGTCAATGCCCCAACATCTTCATTAAAATCCCTTGTTAAAATCCCATCTTCTATTTCTGCGGATGTTCCTTTTACATAAGCAACCGTACACCCATCCACCTTTATTTTTGTTCCGGTCACATTTACAGCAGTACCCTTTGGTACCTCTACAACGAAATCATATTCATTAGCATCTATATCTGTAAAGAAAGCAGGCTGATATTTCTTAATCTGCATTAAAGGCAACCATGGCCATGTACTGTATAAAACAATATTCTTACTCTTACTATTGGAGTTATTTACAGAAATACTGTTACCAGCAATTGTACAATCGAGTGTCTTTGCTTCATCTTCATTTACCATAACTTTAGTCTTAACTTTAACAGAATTGGTGTCTGATTCTTTAACAAATACCGAATATCCCTCAAAATTTAAAACAACATCCTTGGTTTTATCTATAGAAACCGTTTTTGTATAAAATTCGCTTCCAGTATAGGATTTGGGCAATAAAACTGCTGCTGCCGCCGTCATTACAACGACCAGAACCAGAATTGCAATAATAAGCCTTTTCATCACTCAATCACCTCCATTTTTTTCAGCGGCAGATAGCTTATAAACTGGAGCAGCATGGAACAGATAAGAAGCTTCAAACATATAAGCACCAATGACTGCTCACCGATAAAGAACATTAGAAATTTATAATACGCTTCTCTTCCGAACGGGAATATGAACGGCAAACCTATAGCAAGTGAGACAATTATTACTGCCGGGAACTTAAATCTCGAAAATAATATTGATAAAAAGAATGTTATGGCAGCCACAAAAAGAATGTAGAAGAGTGAAACCCAGAACCCCGTTATATATGATTCAAAAGTCACGTTATTTATATACATAATATTATCAAATATTAATCCAAGAATTTTATATACGATTACCTCTCCCAAATAGAACACAGCCGATAATAAAAGAATAAATGCAGAATTTAATATAAACATGATAAAGCTTCCTATAGCAAAGGTTTTTCTGTCAATCGGAAAGATAAATGCAGCCCTCTTCCCTTTTCCTGCAGACATCATCAAAACTGTTACTACCGCAAATATTGCTGCGACTCCAAAGCCTACCAGAAGGGCGCCTCCGCTGCTGTTACTCATTGCTCCGCAAAGAGCCAAAATTACATTGACAATACAATATGCTGCAAAAAGGCCCAAAAGTACAAAAGTTACTAAAATGTAAGATTGCTTTAGTCCCATAAGACTACTGGAAACATATCCTTTAAGAGCTCTTTGCCTGTTATCCTTCGAATTCATCAAACCCACCACCTTTACCGTTTTTAGTAAGCCAGATATAGATGTCCTCTATCTTTACCTTGCTTATATCTACATTGTTATTTTCAAGAAATAAAGTATCCTTTTCTGACAGATCATTAACTATTCCTGCAATTATGCTGTTTCCAAAGGTTTCTGTATTCAGTACCTTCTTATTTTCAAGAAATGGCTTAAGTACTTCCTGTTTGCCGTTTAATAAAACTGCATAACTTTGCAACTCTTCAATGGATTTTTGGAATACAACCTTCCCTTCATGAATAAGAATCATCTCTTCCAGCATATTTTCAAGCTCTGACATAAGATGACTTGATAATATGAAAGTTCTTGGGTTTTCCATATAATCCTTTAGAATTATTTGATAAAACTCTTTCCTTACAGCTACATCCAGACCAAGGGTAGGTTCATCCATCAGCGTAAGGGGAGCCCTGCTGGAAAGTCCCACAATCATATTAAACTGAGTCTTCATGCCTCTGGACAGCTTTTTATATTTTTGCTTTACATCAAGACTGAAATATCTAAGTAGCTTTTTAGCAAAAGCATCATCCCAGTTCTTATAATAAATGGCTCCCAGTCTAAATATTTCTCCAAGTCTCATAGATGTATTGTATTGTATTTCTTCATCAATAAAAATTATATTTGATAAAACATCCAGGTTATCAAATGGCTTGCCTCCCAAAACACTGATTTCTCCTGATGTGGGTCGTATGTAACCCGCGCAGGTTTTAAGAAATGTCGTCTTACCAGCGCCGTTTCTGCCTATAAGGCCTATCATTTTATTTTCGCCTATTGATAATGATAAGTCCTTTAAAGCTTCAACGTTCTTATAAGTTTTTTTAAGTCCCTCACAATATATGACATCACTCATTTTCATCGCCCCCCTTAAAATCATCAATCATTTTTTTAAGTTCTTCCTTATTAATGTTCAGCTTTCTCGCCTCAGACATAAGCTCCTTTAGCATACCGGAAAAGAAATTCTTTTTTCTTTTTCCCTCTATCTTAACTCTTGCATTTTGCGCTACATGCATACCAAGCCCTCTTTTCTTATACAAAATTCCCTCAGCCACAAGCACATTAATTCCCTTTGCAGCTGTAGCCGGATTCACATTAAATTGTTTTGAAATCTGGTACTGTGAATACGCTTGTTCGTCCTCTTCCAAAACGCCCTTAAGAATGTCGTCCTCTATACCTTCGGCAATTTGTACATATATCGGTTTTATACTGTCCTGTTCTATCCTCATCAAATCACCTCCATACTACGTTACTAATGTAATGTAGTATACATGCAATGGTGATAAATGTCAATGGGTTTTAAGAAATAAATTGGAGGAAATGGAATATTGCAAATTCGTGGGTTGGAATGTAGGGAGCGTGCCCTTTTAAAGTTGAGAGTTAAAGTTGAAGGTAAAAAGTTGAATTTATAGTGGAATGGGTGGAATGGCTTGGTATCTGTATAGAGGGGAAGAAAAAGCACAGCTTCGAAGCCTTTCCTTTACTCTCTCTTGAAATGAGGGAAAGCTAGAAAGGGAGTTCAAGTTACTTAAAAACTCTGGAACTTCAAACTCTTTACTCCGAAGCCCCAACTCCGAACTCAATCCACATGTATCAATTCGGTACTGTAATCCACCATGACCGCCCTGCCGTCATTTTCAACAAAGTTGACTATTGTAGCCAGCATGCTGTCGGCATGGCCCGCTTCATTTGAAACACAGGAAATACCGATTACCGCATTCTTCCAGGTATCATTGAGCTCTACCTCGGCTATCGAAGCATTATATCTCGATCTCAGCCTTTCAATAATGCTTTTTATAATATGCCTTTTCTCTTTCAATGAAAATACATCATCCAATGAAAGTACTATTTTGCAAACGCCTATCACCATTTTATATCACCTGACACTTTTTAACTATTTTAACTACCTGTATATTATAGCATGCAGTGTTGAAAGATAAAAAAGCAAATATGGTAATAATCGCTTAAATTTGCTATAATGAGACGATATTTGAAAATAAAGAGGTGTGAAAATTGCCTTTTGATGGCGTTGTTGCAAAATGTATGGCGGCAGAACTTTCGGAGTTGTTATGCGGCAGCCGTATAGAAAAAATATATCAGCCCGAGGCTGATGAAATAATTATGCATATAAGGACAAAAGGCAGTAATTATAAGCTTCTTATAAGTGCAAATGCCAAATATCCCCGTATACATATTACCGGAAGCCAGAAGGAAAATCCCATGTCTGCTCCGGCCTTCTGCATGCTCTTAAGGAAGCACCTTTCGGGCGGAAAAATACTGAATGTTGAATTTCACGATTTTGAAAGAATAATTACCCTGCATGTTGAGTCAATCAATGATATAGAAGAATATACCGTAAAAAGGCTGACTGTCGAAATAATGGGCCGCTACAGTAATATAATTCTGGTAAGCGACCAGCAGAAAATTATGGATTCCATTAAGCATGTTGATTTTGAAACAAGCAGCGTTAGAGAAGTATTGCCCGGAAAAGCCTATGTACTTCCTCCCCCTCAGGATAAGCAGAACCCGGAAAGTCTGGATATTGAAGCACTCTTTAATAAATCATATTCAGATGAAGCTTTAACTGTTGAAAATATGCTTCTTGGAGACATTAAGGGTTTCAGTCCGCTCCTGTGCAGGGAAATCTGCTTCAGAGCCGGTATTGACCCGGCAATGCAGGTAAAAGTCTTATCCGCTGATGACATTTCGGATTTGAAGCTTGTAATTGAAAAAGCCACAAATGATATCAGGGAGAATAAATTTGGTCCCTGTATAGTTTATGATGATTCCGGAAAGCCTGTGGATTTTCACTGTCTTGGAATCAGCATGTACTCATCGGTTAAGCATATTCAATCCATAAGCAGTGTCGTTGATGAGTTCTATTACTCCAGGGACCTGCTTGAAAGGCTCAAGCAAAAGAAGTCCGACCTGACAAAAGTGCTGTCAACAAATCTGGAGCGTACTTTAAAGAAGCTTTCACTGCAGCAAAAATCCCTTGAGGATGTTTCGGACAGGGAGAAGCTTCAGCTATTTGGTGAACTTATAACTGCGAATATATATGCTATTCCAAAGAATATAAAAAAGATATCCCTGCTGAACTATTACAGTGAATCAGGTGAATATATCGATATACCACTTGATGAAAATCTGCTTCCGCAGGAAAATGCCCAAAGATATTTCAAACGTTATACCAAAGCCAAGAATACTTTTACTCATGCAACCCGCCAGTTGGAAGAAACCCGGATGGAATACGAATATCTTCAGAGCGTAATTCATCTTTTGGACAATTGCGTATCCATACAGGAAATAGATGAGGTTCGCCAGGAGCTTATAGAACAGGGATATCTCTCTAATAGAAAAAAAGAAAGGGTGAGAAAGCAGTCGGCTGTTTCCTCACCTAAACATTTCATATCATCGGATGGTATTGATATATTTGTAGGCAAAAATAACAGGCAAAATGATCAATTGACCTTGAAGAAAGCTTCTTCAAACGATATTTGGCTTCATACCAGGAATATTCCGGGCTCGCATGTAATTATAAAAAAGGGAGCCGGTGTTATTCCCGATACTACAATTTATGAGGCTGCCCTGCTGGCTGCATACCATAGTAAGGCCCGCAGTTCGTCGGGCGTACCTGTGGATTATACCCAGGTAAGGAGTGTCAAAAAACCTCCGGGAGCAAAACCCGGTATGGTTACCTATGATAACTTTAAAACTGTAATTGTCACTCCTGATGAAGCAAAAGTAAATGCTATTATGCAGAATTCCGACAAGTGACAGCGTCAATCGGGGTATTCAATATAAAGTACATTTCCCGGTATCCGGGTGTCGCTATATAAAGCAGTAACACTGAAATAATAGTGTTGACCCGGTACCAGGTATTCTCCGAAGTCTCCGCCATTATATCCCGTAGAATTATCTATGACGGCGCTAGTCTTATACCTGTCGGTTATGTAAAACAGATATCCGTTATCAGGATATTCCGGAGAAGAATCGTTCTTTGAAATGACTACCTTGTAGCCCTGGAATCTGTTATCGGTAATTGCCTGCCACTTTAAAACAAGCTTTCCGTTTTCTATGGAAGAGGTAACATACGGCGCAGTATAATCTGAAACTTCCTGTCCTTCGCCCATATACTGTATTTTTAAAACATTGCCCGGAACCTTGGCGCTTCCGTATACTGCCGTAATACTAAAATAATAATACTGTCCCGGTACCAGAAATCCACCGAAATCTCCACCGTTATAGCCGGAAGAATTATCTATTACCGCGCTGGTGGTATTCCTGTCGGTAATCCAGTAAAGATACCCGTTATCGGGATACTGAGGCGTACTATCATTTTTTGATATTACAACCTTATAGCCCTGAAAATCCTCATCATCTATACGCTTCCACCTTAAAACCAGTTTCCCGTTTTCATTTGAAGCCGTTAACTGAGGTATTGTATTAACTGTCATCTCCTGGTCAGGCATTTCCTGGTCATAGGTTACTTTATCCCCATCAAAGGTCACTTTATTACCATTAATAACATTATAAAGAAGTACGGCTGATTCAGCTCTGGTCAATGTGCTCTGAGGATTGAACTGCTTCGTTCCGTTAGCCCCCGAGCCTACCATTATACCGTTTTCAATAGCTGTTGCAACATATTTTTTCAGATTAGGTGATATATTAGAGCTGTCATTATATGAATCAAGTATTGAAACATCGACATTTTCGGTAGAGAGCCTGCAAGCTTTGACAAGAGCAACAGCCATATCCTCTCTGACCGCCTCTGAATTGGGCAGGAAATAATCCCCGTCTGATTTTCTGAAACCGGTTAGGTAATACTTGGCTGTTTCCACATATGGGAATGCCCAATTGCTTTTGCCCACATCTCTGAAGGTCTCTGCAGAAGGTGTATTCAGATTCAATTTTAATGATAAGACCATAATCTTTGCAAATTCCCCTCTGGTTATTGGATTTCCGGGTTTAAAGGTATGGTCGGTATATCCGGTCATAATTTTCTGCTGATTCATCCACATTATTGCATTATATGCCCAGTTTCCCTTATCCAGATCTGTAAATATACTTCCGTTTCCCTGCTGTTCGCTATTACATCCCTGGTTGGCGTATACAGAGGATGCGGGCAGTGTAAAGGCTAGAATAAGTATCAAAGTAAACAGTCTTGTTTTTTTAGTCATAAATCAATTTAACCCCCTTTTTATCAGACAACACTTAAGCATATCCGAAGTTTGACATGCATATAGAAACATTTTTCATTTTAATTATACATTTGTCCAAGCGATTAACATATAGTCTTTAGTTCCCTATTTTTACATATTTCGATTTAGGACGTACGTACTATACTTGTATAAGTCAGCCTGTTTGATTAGCTGTATTTTTTCTATTTACATTTGGAAAATATAACATTATCATATATTTAAACTGATTATTCATGAGAAATGAGGCGGTAAAAAAATGATATCGAAAAAAATAGCAGAAGATTTAAGAAATGCTTCATTTATAAGAGCTATGTTCGAGGAAGGTGAGAAGCTCCGCAGAACATACGGGCCGGAAAAAGTCTATGACTTTTCACTGG
>JAUZPR010000052.1 GCA_030705825.1 Bacillota bacterium
AAAAGTAATTGAATAATTAAATATTGCAAGCTTATGTTGAACTATTTTTTAAATATAAATCTACTATAATATATATATATTCATATCAATATTCATAATAATTTGTGTAGCTGCAAATTACGAATCTATCAACATTATCTACCATATCATAATAAACAAAATACCTAAGCTTTACATTAAAATCCCAATAAATTGTAATATAATAAATTAATTTATATATTTCCATAAATAAAAGTTGACAAAAGCTGATAAACAGACCATTTTGGACCTAAAACAGGAAAATAATGACTTGCAAATAACATGCTCGATGTTATATAATTCCATAATAAGCAGATATTTTTTCAATATTACCTAACTAAAGAAAAGACACCTAACGTATTCCAGCTAATAACTAAATAATTCGTAATACTTATTTGGGGGGACATAGATGGGTATCAATCAGAAAGCAATTGATGAAATTCTTCTGGAATCTGGTCTTATCACTATTGAACAGTTAAAAAATGTTTGGGAAGAGCAGCGAGAAACCCAAAAAGATATTGTTGATATTCTTGTTCAAAATGAATTAATACCGGTAATTGAGATAATGAAGGCAAAAGCTAAAAGGCTTGGTGTTGAATACCTGGATCTGGAATCATTTGAAATTAAGGATATAAACATACCTCTTTTGGTGAATGAAAATGTAGCTAGAAGAAATGGACTAATTGCCGTAGATAAAGATGAAACTACCTTGACTGTAGCAATGAAAAATCCTGATGATATATTTGCTATAGATGATCTCAAGCTATGTACCAACATGGAAATAAAACCTGTGCTTGCAGATGAAAATGAAGTGGACAAGCTTATAGAAAAGTTTTATGAAAGGCCGGTCAAAACCAGGATAGAAAAACCTGTTTTTAAAGAAGAGAGGATTGAGGAATTCAATCCTTATGATTTAGATATGCCTTATGAAAAAGCACAAGTAAAACCGCAAAATAAATTTTCATTTGAAGAAGAGGATGAGAGCAGTACAGGTGTATTTAAAGTAAAAATAGGAAGGCTCTTGATAGATTCGGGACTTCTTACTGAAAATCAGCTTGAAGAAGCCTTAAAGGAACAGGCTGAAAATGGCGGAAGACTTGGAGAAATTCTAATAAAATCAGGGCATATTGATAAAAAGCTGCTCTATGAACTTCTTGAAAAGCAAATGGAAATACCATATATAAATCTGGAAGAAACCGAAATACTTGATGATGTTGCTTCGCTGATCAGTGAGAACATAGCAAGAAGAGATACCATTATTCCGGTTTTAAAAGAGGGTAATGTACTCAAGGTTGCCATGAATGACCCACTTAACATCTTTTCCATTGATGACATGAGACTGGCTACAGGTTTGGAAATAATTCCGCTATTGGCAGATACCGAACAAATAAATGCCGCCATAGATAAATATTTTCGTAAAAATAAGAAAGCAAGGTCCAAGGACGATTCTAAGAAATTTATTGATTTTGATGAAGAAATAGAAAAGGTAAATAAAGAAATAGAAGTAGAAATAGACGAAACAAATAAGGTTGAAGAAAGTGTTGAGATTAACGATATTGACAATGCTCCTATAGTAAAAATGGTAAATATTATGCTCAGCAAAGCAGTTGCCAGTGGAGCAAGCGATATACACATAGAGCCATATGAAGATTGCATCATGGTAAGATACAGAATTGACGGACAGCTTATGGAAACAATGAAACATGATATAAAGATACTGCCTTCACTTATAGCCAGAATTAAGATAATCAGCGGTTTGAATATTGCTGAAAGAAGAATTCCCCAGGACGGAAGAATATCGTTGAAAATTGAAGATAAGGATTATGACCTCAGAGTATCTGTTCTGCCAACAATATTCGGTGAGAAGGTAGTTATAAGAATAGCCGACAAGGAAGGATTCACTGTCGGTAAAAAAGATCTCGGATTCTTTGATGACGATTTACAGAAATTCGATCAGATATTGGCAAATCCTCATGGAATTGTGCTGGTTACAGGGCCTACGGGAAGCGGTAAATCTACAACTCTATATACTGCCCTCAGGGAAATTGCAAAGCCTAATATAAACATTTTAACTGTCGAGGATCCGGTTGAATCCATTGTTCGTGGAGTAAATCAGGTTCAGGTAAATGTTAAAGCCGGGCTTAATTTTGCTACAGCATTAAGATCTTTCTTAAGGCAGGACCCGGATATAATCATGGTTGGAGAGATAAGAGACGCGGAAACTGCAGAAATAGCTATAAGAGCAGCTATTACCGGACATCTTGTGTTAAGTACACTACATACAAATGATGCTGCAAGCTCAATAAACAGACTTATTGATATGGGCATTGAACCATTCATGCTGTCATCCTCAATAGTGGGAGTAATAGCTCAGAGACTTGTAAGACGATTATGTCCTAAATGCAAGCATAAACACAAGCTTACCGCCGATGAAAGAGAACTTCTTAATATAGCTTCGGATGAGGAAGCTGCGGTATATACACCCAAGGGTTGCAGCGAATGCAATAATACAGGATATAAAGGAAGAATTGCCGTATATGAAATAATGAGTATAAACAAGGTTTTGAGAAATCTCATTACCAAGAATACTACTTCTGATATTCTGAAAAATGCCGCAATAGAAAGCGGAATGTATACCCTTCGGGATAATTGTATAAGATTGGTCAAAGCAGGTGTGACCTCGGTAGAAGAGATGTTCAGGGTTACATATTCCAAAGATTGATACTTGAAATTACAATAGATGAAGAAATTAAAGGGAGGGTCAAATGAAGCTGGATTATTTGCTTGAGTTGACTGTAGTTAACAATGCATCAGACCTTCACGTATGTTCAGGAATACCACCATCAATCAGAATAAATGGTGATCTGATATTTTTGAATGAACCGGTTTTAGGTCCTGACGATTGCCGCAGCTTGGCACAGGAGGTTCTCAGAAGCGATCTGATCAAGGAATTCAATGAAAAAGGTGAAGTGGACCTTTCATATATGATAAAAGGCCTTGCCCGATTCAGAATCAATGTTTTTAAACAGAGAAATTCCATTGCCATTGCTGCCAGGGTAATACCGACAGACGTCCCGGAAGTTGAGAAGCTTGGACTTCCAAATGTGGTATACGACTTGATGGAAAAACAGAGGGGACTTATACTTGTTACCGGTCCTACCGGCAGCGGAAAATCAACAACACTGGCTTCAATGCTTAATTATATAAATAAAAAAAGGACAAGCCATATAGTTACAATTGAAGATCCCATTGAATTTCTTCACAAGCATATAAAATGTGTTGTTAACCAGAGAGAATTGGGATCTGACACTTTAAGCTATGCAAATGCATTGAGGGCAGCTTTGAGGGAAGATCCCGATATTATTCTCATAGGAGAAATGCGTGACATGGAGACCATTGAGACGGCTCTTACTGCAGCGGAAACAGGCCATTTGGTTTTATCAACACTGCACACGTCGGGAGCGGCAAAGACCATAGACAGAATAATAGATGTCTTCCCGCCGCACCAGCAGTCCCAGGTAAGAAGCCAGCTTTCAACGGTGCTTCAGGGAATCATATCCCAGCAGCTTATTAAAAAGGCTGACGGAAACGGAAGAGTGCTGGCAACAGAGGTTATGGTCTGGACTCCTGCCATAGCCAACCTGATAAGAGAGTCGCGTATACCCCAGATAAATACAAACATTCATACCGGCTCACAGTTGGGGATGCATTCAATGGATAGTTGCATATCAAACCTTTTTAAAATGGGATTGATCGATTATCAGACAGCATGCAAATATGCCCTGGATCAGGAGAACTTCAAGAAGTTGATTAATTATTAGCAGGGAAATATAAATTTGGAGGTAGAAATATGGCACTACCGTTATTCGCCAACGATATACTTACAATCGATATAGGATTCAGATATATAAAAATACTTCAAATAAAGAGAAAGAAAAACAATAGTCTGGTTGTTGTCAATTTTGGGATTGGAGATACGCCCAAAGGGTGTATTAAGAACGGGGCTATTAATGATAAGGAGAGAGTCATTGCGGAAATTAAGAAGGTTATGCATGAGCAGAATCTTGATGCTAAAGAAGCAAAAATAGTTATATCAGGAACCAATATAATAACCAGAATTATGATGATTGACAAGGTTCCGGAGGAAGAAGTAGATAAAAAGGCATGGGAGGAAATCAAAGAAAGCCTGCCCATTAATTTTTCCGAGCACAGTGTGGATTATAAGCTCCTTGGAGTTATCAATGAGAACGGTACGGAAAAGATAAAGCTGTTTGTTACGGCAGTTTCCAAGAAAATTATCACCAGCTATATAGATATACTCAACAGTCTTAATCTTAAGCCGGTAGCTGTGGATACGCCTGCCAACAGTATATCCAAATTTTTTCAAAAGGAAGTAAAATATGAGGAATCCGAAAACTGGATCAAGAAAAAAAGAAGAATCAAATCTTCCAGTTCAAATACCTATGCAGTTATAGATATGGGCTCCGAAACTACAATAGTAAATATAATCAAGGACAAGAGTCCTGAATTCAACAGAGTCCTTCTGATGGGCGGCAGTAACATAGATAACGCCATCGCAAGGACTTTGGAGCTTGAACAAAGACATATGGACAAGGCCGAAAGGTATAAAAAGATGTATGGGATAGCAGTAAAGGATCCTAACAATGAGCTTGAAAACACCTGCTGCAAAACTGCAAAAGCCGTTGTAGATGAAATTATCAAAAATATTAAGGTGTGCTTTGATTTTTACCAGAACAGGTGCGCCGGTGAAACGGTCAGCAGGATTTATACCATAGGTGGAGGCTCAATGCTAAAGGGACTGGGAGATTATATGGAACAAACGCTTGATGTGCCGGTATATCCTATAAATGCATTGACCATTGACGGTATAGAGTTCGTTCAAGGACTGAATCTTGAAAAGATAAACTATTTGATAAATGCAATAGGAGTTTCATTCTAATAAGGAGGTCAGCGGATGCCGCTTTACAATTATAAAGTCACAAATGAATCCGGCAAAATATTCAAGGGCGAAATAAATATAAAGAGCGAGGATGATCTGGTTGTTCTTCTCAGGGAAAAAGGATATACTCCTCTTGAGATAAAGGTCAGAAATGCTTTTACAGATATTTCAACCATAAGCTTTTTCAAGCCCAAGGTCAAGGTCAGGGATCTGGCTATATTCTGCAGGCAGTTTGCAATAGTGCTTGAAGCAGGAGTACCCATAGGAGCGTCACTTGATGTGCTTAGAGCCCAGACAACCAACAGCACTATGAAGGAATGCCTTAATGAAATATATGAGAGCATTCAAAAGGGTTTGTCACTTTCAAAGTCTATGAAGCAGTTTGAGGACATATTCCCGGAGATTCTTATAAACATGGTTGAAGCCGGTGAAGTCAGCGGTATGCTTGACAAGGTGTTTGTAAGGATGGCTGAGCACTTTGAAAAGGAATTCGAACTCAATAATAAAGTCAAAAGTGCCATGACATATCCAATAATAGTATTGTGTGTGGCAATAGGCGTTATAGTTTTGATGATGACGGTAGTTTTGCCTAAGTTTACAGGTATACTAAAGGGCTTTAATACCAAGCTTCCCATATTGACCAGTATTATAATGGGCTTGAGCAATTTCTGCGTCAAGTTCTGGTATTTAATTTTACTGGTAATAATAGGTGCGGTAACAGGAATTATACTTTTTAGAAGATCAGACAGGGGAAAAAGATTTTTTGCAAACGTGAGATTAAAGCTTCCGATTTTAAAAGGAATGACAAATTGCCTTATCACAGCAAGATTTACAAGAACACTTGCCACGCTGGTTTCCAGCGGTGTGCTGCTGATACAGTCGCTGGAGGTGACTCAGAAGGTACTGGGCAATATGTTAATCTCCGAAAAGCTCAATGATGTAATAAATGAAATTAAAATGGGCAGAGGCCTGACAGGGCCGCTGACCAGCATAGGGTATTTTCCTCCGATGGTCACTTCAATGATCAAGATTGGAGAAGAATCAGGAGATCTGGACTATACGCTTGAAAAATGCGCCGATTTCTATGACAAGGAAGTGGACAAGCAGCTTCAGAAGATAGTAACAACACTGGAACCTATTATAATACTGACTCTTGCTGGGGTCGTTGCCGTTATAATGCTCAGTATACTGCTTCCAATGTTCACATTATACCAGAAGATGGCTCAGTAATTATTTAAAAATAAATAGTAAATTAAGCTTGGGAGGTGGAAAATTTTTATCAATATCATATCCTGCAGAAAACTAAAAAATAGGGGGAAGAAAATTATGAATATTGAAAAAAGAAGTTTAAGAAACAACAAGGGTTTTTCGTTGGTTGAATTGCTGGTTGTACTGGCAATTATGGCTATCCTGGCAGCTGTGGCAATTGGGATGTTTACAGGAGTTATAGGGTCAAGTAAATCAAAAACTGACACCTACACAGCAGCTATGATAAAGAATGCAATTGTTACATATATCACCGAATCAAATGATGTTGATTTCAAATATGGTACAGCAACTGCTTTGGGTACTGGTGCAACTGACGTTAATACCTTGGTACAAAAACTCGAAGGTACGGTAACTATTAATAGTGTTGACTACGGACCATATCTGGAACAATCAAAGGATGCTTCAGGTGCTTTATATAGTATTACAGCTTCTGACTGTAAATATTGTCCGCAAGGTACGAATAATAAAGGCTGGGCAATTACTGTTAGCAAAACTACCTTAAATGTTACAGTTACTCCGTCTACTACAGGAAGTAGTTTGTCAGTTTCTTAATTTATCGTATTTTGATGAAAGTTTATAAAATAATCACCCCTACCTGTAAAGGTAGGGGTGGGAATTTTTTTCGGGGAAGAGTAATAGATGAAAAATAATAAAGGTTTTACCCTTTTGGAATTGCTTATTGTAATTGCAATTATAGGTATTATTACTCCTATAATATGTTCTATGTTTGAATCAAATATAGATATCAATACAACCTATACCAATTATCTTTACCAGCAGGATAAGGTGACACAGACACTTCAGCTTTTACGTAAGGATATTGAGGAAGCATCGGGGTATAATTTGGATACACTTACGCAAACACTTAGGCTTGACTTTATTGACAGTACATCAAAATACTGGAGGCTTAATAGTGATTCTACATCAACAGATTATAACAGCCTTGAATTCAGTAGTGACGGCTCAAAATATGAAGTTGTTATCCAAGGCATCGATACTACGAATAGCAGTTTTATAAAGAATGACAGTGAAAAAATTATTACATTAAAAATTAAGCCAGTTAAAACAAATAGTATAAAAAAGGATCAGTCGAGAAATATTAGTGAGCCAATCGTTACAGACTTTTCAGTCAGATATAAAAAAAATTAATTAGAAATCAACAGATTTTTCTGAGTAATATATAATTTTTACAAGGGGGAAGATGCAGTGAAGGATATAAACCTGCTGCCTGAGGAAATAAGAGAAACTGGAGTCAAGGAAGAGAAGATAAAACAACCAATGCCGGTAAAAACCATAGTAATTTCGGCAGTTGTATTTCTTGTTCTGGTTTTTATAATGTTCATACCGACAATTTACCTTACCATAACCAATCATAAGGTTACAAGCTTGCAGGATGAGCTCAAAAGTTCAAAATACGTTCAGGTCAGAAGCCTTGATTCTCAGTTGTCTGCAGTCGATAATATTTTGAACAATCAGAATGATGTTATAAAGACAGTGGACAAATATTCCTTTTCAGTTGTAGCAATACTTCAGATGGTAAAGCAGGCTGCCCCGGAAGGCTGTATTGTAGACAGCATGGATTACGGTTCGAATAAATTCGAGCTCTCCGGAAAGGCACAAAACAGACAGCAAGCCGCACAGCTCATGATGAATCTGGACAGGCTGGATAATGTAACTTCTATAGATCTTAATGGAAGCTATAATATGGTTCAGCCGGATTCTGGATATCAATTCAAGCTAACATTTTTGATAGGCGGAAAGGGTGGTAATACAAATGTCCCTAAATAAAAGAGAATGGACACTTCTTGCCGTACTAGGCTTATTGGTATACATATTAATAACATATTTCCTGGTATGGTCGCCTACTCTTCCCAAGATAAGCGATAAAAACAAACAAGTAGATGCATTTACTAAACAAAGAAACACAATTGAGGATAAATTAAAGAACATTGAAAACAATAAGCTGGTTCTGAGCTCTAAAAAGCTTAATGCGGATAAATTGGGAAATTATCTTTCCGAAAGTTCAAATGCTGCAGACTGCGTAGAATATATACAAAATCTTCAGCTTATCCTTGGTGCAAGCCTTAAGTCGGTTAATATAAGCCCGCCTGTTGAAAAAACAGTGGGACAGCCTCTAAATACTGATATAAATGCAAGCAGCAATTCTAATAACCAAAACAATACGAATACTGCTAATACAGGGAAGTTCTATGAATTTAAAATATCAATTTCAGGAAGCTTTACCTACAGCGAAGCAATGTATCTATTGAAGTATGTAGAGGGAGGTAACAAACTGGCAAGTGTATCAACATTCAAGATATCTCCTGAACAGGAGGGCAATACAAAGAATACCAATACACAGCAGACAAAAAATGCAGAAACAAAAACTGCAAATAATCCGGATCAGAAATATCAGGTGGATATGGAATTGAACCTTTATTCCATTAATATTGGTAATCTAAAGCAGATGTATGAATACAGCAAATATAAATTCAACAATTACCAGCAGGGTGGAACATTATTCTCAGGCACAGCCGGGAATACTTCGGAAAATTCAGCCGGTAATTTAAACGGAGCTCAGACAAATCCTGCTCCGGGCAGTACTATTACCATAGCCGAATCAAGCTATCTGGTTGGGGGAAATAATTTTAATATAATAGGCACAGATACTGCAAATGACGTATTCAATTCAAGAACAAGCAAGATTCAAAATGTGCAGATAATTTTTAATGATGCGCTTTATACCATAATAACAACCGACAGTAGCGGAAAGCTGGTAAGTTTAAGTGATGTTATGCCCCAGAAGGATATTTCGCTGAATATAAATGCTGATTTTCCTGCAATCAAGGATAACGCAGCTCTCGGAATGAACATAAGAATAACAAATAATTCAAGCCGGAAAATTTCAATAGGCCTTAATGATAAGATAAAACGAGTAAAAATAACCGACAGGAACGGAAAGAACATACTTACAGGCAGTGATACAGAAAAGGTTACTATTGGTTAAGCGGAGACATTATGAAAAGGATGAGAAGAAATAACAAGGGAATGACACTACTGGAAGTGATGGTGGCAATGGCGGTATTCGGGATCATATCAGTTCCGCTTGTTATGTCATGTATTTCACCGATAGTTATAACAAAAATAAACCAGGACCAAATAGAACTTAATGCAGTTACCAGAACAGTAAAGGAAGCGGTAGTCAATGCGATTAAAACAACAGGATATCCGATAGATACACAAAATACTATTGATAATACTGGCACTGGTTTATCTACTGATATTGTAACTGGCAGTGCATGTGTCATATTAAGGGGAGATACAAATTTACGTAGTGGAAGGGATCTTGAAATATTGGTAGGACAGAATGGAACGACACCTGTATACAGTAGCTATACTTTTGATGCGACATTGGAAAACGTACCTGATACAATGTACGATCCAGCTAAATATGACAGTTCTGTTCATAAATACAGCATGATAGATGCAAAATGTACCGATACCTGCAGATATGAAATAACTATAAATAAAAAAGATTCTAATGGAAATTTGAAGCAATTAAAAAAGCTTCTAATAGATATTAACATGCTTGAGGACAATACATAAGATATTTGGTTAGTGAGGTGAACAAGCAGGAAAATGAAAGCGCGTTTAGGTGGCAAAGATGGTTCGGTTCTGTTACTTGTTGTAATTATAACTTCAGTTTTTATTATACTCGGAATAGGGTTTATGTCTGCTGCCATGCAGGAGCTCAAGACCGGAAAAGCCAGCGAAAACATTGATTATGCATATTTGGCAGCAGAATCAGGTGTTGAACGAACTTTTGACCAGTTAAAACAATTATGTGATCAGCCTGCTACATCAAATAAAGGTACTTATAACCCGGGAGATTTGGATAGCTACTCAAGACAGATTGTTACCTATTTAGACGGTCAAATAACAAAGGATCCTGTATTAATAGATGTAGCAGATACCGGCAAAACTAATGAAGCTACTTTTACAGTTGGTAGTATTAAGTATGTTGAGAAAAGTGCAGTTCTTAAATCTCAAACAGAATTGACAATGAAAATAGGGGTTACATCTGTAGGACAACTTACTAAGGGTATTAATAATTCCGGAAACAAATCGGTATATGCTGAAAAGAATTTTACTATAAAACTTCCGTTAAGATTTGATTTAAACGGCGCAATATATGCCATCGGCGATCTCCTTTCAAATGGTTCGAATACCACAATTACAGGGGATGTTAATGTTTTAGGAACTACTCCTTATTCACCTGCTGGTTCAAATCAGGAGCAATACGGAGGAATATATGCAAAAAATGCTTCTACACTAGATATAGACGGCAACGCATATACAAGAAGTTTTATAAGAGCAGGGGCATACAATCCTTCTGATGATAATAGTACGATTTACATACATAAGGACGCTGTTGCCCAGTGTCTTCAGATATTCGGCGGTAAAGATAAAATTGCAGTATTCAGGGATGCTTTTACTTTTGATGACCTTGAGGTAGATGGGATAAATTCAATTCTTGCAGTAAACCGGAACTATTTTGGTTTATCATCAGGAAATGGTCTACATCATGATGATTCCAGTGCTATAGTAAATGCTGCGCCGGTTCATTTCCCTGATTATATGACTGAAGCAATGAATTCCAGAATTGTAGTCAATGGCGCGGTTATGGTAAATGGAGGTACATTTAAACTTGCTTCGGATGGAAGCGCTTTAGGAGTTATAGAAGACGCATCCTTGGCTACATCCAGTGATGGAACTCCATATTACAAGAGTTGGAATTATTCTGATTCTGAAATTAAAAGTGATTGGCAAGGTTATAAGGAGAGCCTTGAGGCTAACTACAAAGATGGATCCAATAATCAACAACTATTCGGTTACGGGAATATCTTTCAAAGATATACACCAATTATGAATCCAACAAAAAATGATATCGATAATTGGCTATCAAATATAACTAGTAAGACAGATAATAAATTTAATTATGACCCTACTAAGATATACGGTTTCTGCAATAGAGCATTTGCATCTAATAATAAGATTTTTTTCATGGAAAACGGTGATCAGACAAACGCAGGAATTACAGGATTGCCAAGTGATTTTACAAAAAATTTCAGCCCTGACAATATAAAAATAGATGATTATACCTTTAGTGGTGTAAAAATGGATTGGAATACATTCTGGGCACCAATATACAATTTGGATGGTAATGATACATGGTGGACTAAATTCAGAGGCGGAAGTCCGTTACTGACACACGATAATATAAACGGTAAGGAAATAGTCAATAACGATGTTGGAGCACCTCAAAAGCTTGAGGACTTGAAGACAATGATAAAACCTCTTACAGAAATTTTCGCAACTAGAGATTATAACTATGGTAGTAATGTAATAGCTGACACAGGGTATTCTGCTATAGGCAATTCAACTACTGTTTTCCAAGCTTTATGTAATAGCTTTGATGATTTGGGCCTTGATCGTGAACATAATATAATTAATCTACGAATGATGGGAGCAACGGGTGATCTTGGAGGTATAAAATGCTATTCGGATCCAACAAAATCTATTTATGATGATTGTGCGGATAACGGAGCTTACTATCTTATAGTAAATGATGATCCGAAAGTAACAATAACTGTCAATGGAAAATTCAACGGTTTGATTTTTTCGATGGGTCAGGTAAAAATAGCTGGTGGTGCAGATATTACCGGCTCAATAATAGCATCGGGTGCTGCAAATGGTAAATCTTTTGCTGATGTGAATGCAGACGGAATACTTAATAGTCCGAAAATTAATGGTAATGCAGATGCCTTAGAAGACGGAACCAACGCAGCAGTATATATTACAGGAAATGCAAAAATAACTTTCAATGGAAAGGACCCATTGCTTAATGGTATAGAAGCAAGCTGCGGTAAAGATATTAGAGATAAACTGGAAGGCTTTATTAGTAAATAATAAATTTTTGAGGTGAACAGGATGCAGGGATACAAAAGATTTTGTTCTATAATAATTGCAATATCACTGATAGCGCTGTTGGCGGGATGTGGTTCAAATAGCAGCACCAGCACTCCAAAAACCGCCGCTGCGGTCAACACATTGAATAAGGCTGAGAATACGGCTGCCGTAAAGATAATTAACGATTACTTCAAAAAGCTTTATACGGTACAGCCTGACAACAGTATTAATGCAGGGATTCCATCCGAGATTCAGGACATGGTTTCAAAAGAGACACTGGACCTTTCGGGCGGAAGTGCCGGCTTGCTTATTAATAAACCGCGTTTTGTGGACATCAACGGTATGACTGCTGTGAATTATGAGATGTCAGACGTGCAGGCCAGCTGTGTAGGCAGCAGAAGTGACAAATTTGTATTCTTTGCAGAAGTGACCCTCAAAGCTAAATGCCTTCCCGATGGGGTATTTGACAGCGCATACAAAGTAAATAATGCAACCGGCGCTTATGAAGTGACCGGAAGTTACAGCAGCTCACAGATGGACACCATAAAATTGAAAGCAGATTATGATGTGGAAGTCAAAAAGGAAGGCAATGCGTATAAAATAGTCAGCGCAAGGGAAGCAGGCCAGATTCAGGATGATAAGGCCCGCCTGTCCAAATATAACAACAATTTCGTGGATAGGCTTCAATACCTGGATGCAGCAAATAAAACAGACAACGGAGTGCTCACAAAAGAGACAGCCGTCATTACGCAATTCTTTACAGACCTTGCACAAGCATTGGACAAGGATAAAATGGATTTGCTGTACCCCAAATGGCAGTCGGATTCGGCAAGCTTTGTTAATTTTCTTGATAGTGTATACAAGCCTTCAGGGAAAAACGAAAAGAAGCTTTCAGACATGATGGCTCTATATGGGGACTACAAGACCAAATTTGACTATGCTTCTCTGCTCATACAGCTTAATATGGAAAAGGTCAGTAATCTCAGCAAATTTGAGATAACAGTTCATCCGGCATATTCGGAAAAGAATAAAATATACTTTGTAAAATTCGATGCCGATGTTGAAAAGGTCAATGGAATAATAGGGGACAAGTCCAAATATAAATATGATTATACAGTCAGCCTTTCGGGTGAGGGAGATAATCTTAAAATAACCGGAATAGGCTTGAATGAATTCTATAATGAAGATATGTAAGTATAATAAATTAATTTTCGGTTGCGGATGTACCTCAACCAGTAATAATTACTAAGAGTGTTAGTTAACCACAACAAATGTTGGTGAAAAATTCACAATACAGCTTGAGAAGATTGCATCTGAATTGACAAAAAATGCTTGTACTAATTTGGTATTCGTGATAGAATTGTAGTAAAGTTGTTAAAATATAGAAACGTTGTGCTATAAAAATATGTTTAGTTATAAAGTATTTTTTGGGAGGGATTTTAGGTTATGTTTACTAACTTAAAGAAACTAAGAAAAGCAACATGCCTGGTTACAATATTGGTTTTTATGACCACAATGTTTTTGTCGCCTACAATAACTTCAGCTGCAGGCTCGACCAATCTTGTTACAATTAAAATAACAGATTCATCCAACCAGAGTATACCTATTTATAACAATACAAGTGGCACTTACAATTATGGACTTTCAACACCTGTGAGGCTTACATCAAATGCTAAAGCAGCTATATCATTTAGTCTTACAAATCCGACTTTCGCCAAATACAAATTTGTAGCAGCTAGTAATCTTACGAATCTGCCAGCATTTCCGAGTGATTCGGATATGATTAATCTTAATTTGCCTGCACCGAATTCATATGATGCATATAAGGACGATCTTGGGGAGAACGGATATGTTACGACAAAACATTACTTTTATAATGGAAAGGCTAATCAATATCTGGACAGAACAGTAAGTTTCGGTTCACCTGTAAGTAATGATGGCAATGTGCTTGTCCAGGCAGCTAAGCCTGCAATAGACATATATGAAACTCAGGGATTGAATAGTAATTCTTTTTTACTTGATACAGCCAATAATAATAGCGTCTATTTCACATCACCAAAAAGCGGATTGAATTTATCTCCGTCTACAAATGTCAACGGAACTGTTTATTATATGAAGAATGCCGGACTTAAGTCGATGAAATTATGGGGATATTTTGCTCCGAAACGCACGGGCAGCTATCTTTTAGGTTCTTATTCTGATGATGGTGCGTACGGCTACATTATTGTAAATGGAAATAATAATGTTTTTGTAAACGACTGGAGAATAGCCGGGCCTCAATTCAGAGCTACACCTTTTAACAGTAGTGGTGTGCAAATTGCTGCAAACACTGCAGTCAGCACATCAACACAGTATAAAGGAATATACCTTGAAGCAGGAAAATATTATCCGATTTATATGGAATGGTACGAAGGAAATCCTACACAAGGAGCATTTGTTCCTCAATACATATATAATAGTGCTCCGAATCACTTATTCAAGATTAGTTCCGATTCAAGCGATATAAACACTAATGTTACTAAATATGCCATACCACAAAGTGAGTTTTATTCAAGTAAAACAACGACACCCGGAAGTCAGTCAACAGCATATTTTAGTAATTCATCCGGAGTAGATTTTCCTACAACTGATGGTATTTATTATATGGCAACAAAATTTATAAGTTCTGAAGGTACAACACAGGGACTTTATGGACCGTTTATTGTTGATACGACAAAACCCGTATTGAGCAATCTATCGGTTATTTCAAGTGATTCTAAGGGGACTAAATATGCCACTGCAGGTGATAAGCTTACAATCAGCTTTACCACTTCTGAGCCGTTGAGTGTTGATCCGCAACTTACTCTTGATGGATATATCCCGACAATGTCATGGATTAAAAATGGGAACAATTATTCAACAACAATCAGCATAAGTAGTACCGATACTATAAATTCATCAGGAAATAAGTTGAACCAGGGTCCTATAAACGCAGTGCTTGACCATTACTCTGATTTATCAGGTAATGAGGGTGATCAGGTAACAGATAGTTCATTAACATACGACAGTGTTTCTGCTACAGCAGATATCATTTGTACTCCGAGCGTTGTTAAAGCAAATGATGTAGAAACGATTTTGGTGAATTATTCGAAACCGGTAAAAGCAAGTGATACTCCAAAAATAACAATAGATCAGCTTGGTTCTGCAGATATTAATCAAGCCAATATGTCTATAGTTCCGGCATACACGGATCGCACACATTGGGAATATGATTATAAAGTACAAAAAGCAGATGGTCAGAAATATATAGATGGTGTTGCCAGTGTAAAGCTTTCAGATGTTCACGATAATTATGATAATGTATTCAGTCACGGAAGCTCAAGCTTTACAATCGATACAACACCTCCATCCTTGTCGATAAGCGGTCCGTCTGTAAGTACAACAAACCATGGTCCTGTTACTTATACAGTCACATATACAGGTGCAGATTCAGATATTATTACTCTTTCAAATAGTGATATAACATTGGAATGTCACAATTCTAATCCAAATGACGGTGTTGGCGACGTAAGTGGTACTGTTGCCCCTGTCAGTGGAAACGGAAAAGTTTGGACTGTTACGATAAATAATACAAGAGGTGAAGGAACATTAGACATTAAGATTGCAGATGGAACAGCTCATGATGCGGCTGGAAACATAGCTGTAGGAGCAACCAGTAGCTCATTTACAGTTATTAATCCGAGTATTTCTCCATCAATTGGCGGTTCCTCAGATCTAAAAATATGGAAATCAGTTCAGTTAACAGGATCATGTACACTCCATGATATTGATTCAAATTTACCAATAACGTATACTTGGGGATTTAAAGAGACAGGGACAGGGAAAGGTTATTTTAGTTCTACAACAGGAAATAGTGTAAAATTTACCGGAACTGTACCAGGTAAAGTTACTGTTACATTAACCGTGACGGGATACGATTTGGCAGGTAATGAGGTTTCATCAAATCCATCGAGTCAAGAAATTACAATTTCTAAAGGTCAAGCAGATATAAATTAAAATGTAAAATTAATACAATAAAAGGCTTCTCATTCTTTGAGAAGCTTTTTTTGGGTTCTATGTCAATAGTTGGGGTAGAACAGTAAACTGAAATTTTATGAACTATGTACCAATACGACAAAGAAGGAATTTGTGATATATTGACGAATAATAATATATATATGAATATATTATTATTTTCTTGTATAATTTTGTATTAAAAGTCTGTTTGAACCTATAAATTGACACTTTATGCTTTGAAAAACATGAATTATGTAATATAATAGATATTAAGGATAATTTGAGTTTTTTTGTAAGGTTCTTTTAGAGAGATAAGGAATAAATCCGCAAGGGGAATGCTAATGGCTGTTATTGTAAAGAAAAAGCTTGGCGATATACTTGTATCCGCAGGCCGAATTACAACCGACCAACTTGAAACTGCTCTGAAGGAACAGGGGAAAAGGGGCAAGAAGCTTGGCGAGGTTATAAGCGAGCTTGGATACATGTCCGAAAACGAAATTATAGATGTTCTTTCGGTTCAGCTGTCGATTAACAAGATAGACCTGGATAAGGTTTTTATTAATCCCGACGTTGCCAACAGCATACCGAAGGAGGTTGCCAGAAAATATAACCTGATACCGGTTGAAGAAAGGGACGGCAGGCTTGTGATAGCCATGAGCGACCCTTTAAATGTATATGCTATTGACGATATTCACTTCATTACGAAGAAGCCTGTTCAGCCTTGTATAACGGATCATACATCCATCGAAAAGGCAATCGAGGTATATTTCAACAGACAGACTTCAGATAAAGCCCTTGAGGATTTGAAAAAAGAATACAACATTGTTATGGATGATAAATATGACCAGGCTGTAATTGACGATATACAAAATGCGCCTGCGGTAAGATTGACCAACTCAATTATAAATCAATCCATAACTGTCGGTGCCAGTGACATACATATAGAACCCTTTGAAAAAGAGGTTATTGTTCGCTTCAGGGTAGACGGTGTATTGTCTGAAAATATGAAAATTCCACAGACTTTATATTCGGCAGTTTCAACAAGAATAAAAATAATGGCAGGCATGAACATTGCCGAGAAAAGGATACCTCAGGACGGAAGAATTGAGATGGATTTAAACGGCAAGAGCTTTGATTTCCGTGTTTCATCTCTTCCAACAGTATATGGTGAAAAAATTGTCATAAGGATACTGGACAGGGCAAATTTCTTATTTGACAGGACAATGCTTGGCTTCGGCGAAAATGAGAATATTTTACTGGACAAGCTTGTAAGGACGCCTTACGGGATAGTAATTGTTACCGGTCCTACAGGAAGCGGTAAAACTACAACTCTTTATTCAATATTAAAGGAATTGAACACTAACGATAAAAACCTCATCACTGTTGAAGATCCGGTAGAGTATATGCTTCAAGGGGTTAACCAGGTTCAGGTAAATATGAAGGCAGGACTTACATTTGCATCAGGCTTGAGAAGTATTTTAAGACAGGACCCTGATGTTATCATGATAGGTGAGATAAGAGACGAGGAAACGGCTCAGATAGCGGTTAGAGCTGCCATCACAGGACACTTTGTTCTATCTACGCTGCATACAAACGATGCCCCAAGCACAATAACGAGAATTATAGATATGGGTATTGAACCTTATCTTGTAGCCGACTCGATTTCGGGCATAATAGCGCAAAGATTGGTAAGAAAGCTTTGCCCTTACTGCAAGGAAGAATACATGCCCAGTAAAAAGGAAATTGAAGTTTTAAAGGAAGAGCCGGAAAAACCGTTGTTCAGGCAAAAGGGCTGCCCTTCCTGCAATAACAGCGGATATAAGGGGCGACTTGCAGTACATGAAATATTGGTTATGAACAGGGAAATAAAAGAATTGATAGAAACAACCAAAAATACAGAGCAAATAAGAGAAATTGCAGAAAAGAACGGAATGACAACACTTTTTGACAGCTGTAAAAAGCTTGTTTTGAAAGGGGAAACCACCTTCAGCGAGATGGTGAAGACAGTATATGCCAGAGAATGAAGCAGTCAAGTTTGACACACTGCTGGAATATGCCTGCAGTGTCAAATCAACCGATTTACATATAGCTGTAGGGAACAGGCCTCTTGTGAGGAGAAATTCACTGCTTGAGCCTGTACCGGACACACAGGTTGTAACTCCCGATGTATCGGAAACATATGCAAAGACATATACAAACGAAAAACAGATGCAGCATCTGGAAGAAAACGGGGAACTGGACTTTTCATTTTCAAAGCCCGGCCTTGGAAGGTTCAGGGTTAATGTTTTCAAGCAAAGAGGGAGCTACTCGATTGCAATACGTTCGCTTCCATTTAACATACCGGCTTTTGATACCTTGGGTCTGCCCGCTGTAATTAAGGATTTTATTAAAAAGAAAAAGGGACTGGTATTGGCAACAGGAGCAACCGGAAGCGGCAAATCCACAACACTTGCCAGCCTGATAGACATGATAAATGAAGAAAGACAATGCCATATTATAACGATTGAAGATCCTATTGAGTACCTGCACAGGCATAAGAAAGGTCTTGTAAACCAGAGGGAAATAGGAACAGATTCCAAGTCGTTTTCAAATGCTCTGCGTGCTGCGCTGAGAGAAGATCCCGACGTTATACTTGTGGGTGAAATGCGTGATCCCGAGACTATATCAATAGCACTTACGGCTGCCGAAACAGGACATCTTGTATTTTCAACCCTGCATACTGTGGGGGCGGCAAAAACGATAGACAGGATAATAGATGCCTTCTCTCCAAGCCAGCAGAATCAGGTCAGAAGTCAGCTGGCAACTGTGTTGGAAGGAGTTGTATCCCAGCAGCTGATACCAAGAGCCGGCGGAAACGGATTGGTGGTTGCCTGTGAAGTCATGATTATGAATGCTGCAATAAGGAATCTGGTTCGTGAAGGAAAGCCATTCCAGATAAACAGCGTTATTCAGACAAGCGCAAGCATAGGAATGCAATCGCTGGATTCAAACCTGGCCCAGCTGTGCAACCAGGGCATCATAACCCAGGAGGATGCAATGCTGAGAGCACAGGATACACAGGTATTTATGCAGTTACTTAACAGAAGGTGGTAAATAATGCCGACTTATTCATATAGAGCAAAAAATCTTAAAGGTGAAGAATTAAAAGGTACATATGACACAACCATGCAGGAATCACTTGAATTCATGCTTAATGAAAAGGGCTATTTCCTTGTTGATCTGAAAGAAGAGGGTAAAAAGTTCTCACTTTCCGATATTACAGGAAAGGTAAGTGTTAAGGAGATTTCAGTTTTCTGCAGACAGTTTTCGGTAATTTTGAAATCGGGACTAACAGTTGTAGAAGCCATTTTGATATTAAGCGACCAGGCTGAAAAGAAAAATTTCAGGGAAATCCTGAAAAGTATCCATGAGGAACTGCAGAAAGGTAAGCTTTTATCAAATACGCTTGATATGTACCCCAGAGTATTCCCGGATTTTTTAAGAAATATGGTGCAGATAGGCGAAGCCAGCGGATCACTTGACACTGTTATGAACAGGCTTGCAGAGTATTATGAAAGGGAAAACAAGGTAAGGCGGAAGGTTAGGTCGGCCATGACCTATCCAATGATTCTTGCAATATTGATAGTGGGTGTTGTAATTCTGCTTATGTGGAAGGTGCTTCCAATGTTTTCCGACATGCTTCAACAGAACGGAGGGGACATGCCCGGAATCACTAAAATAATGATGGGCATAAGCCATTTCGTTGTAAACAATATAACAGCAATATTCATTGGCTTGATACTGGGGGTATCAGGAATAGTTTATTATTTCAGGACAGAGCCCGGGAGGTATTTATTTGATGGTATGAAATTAAAGCTTCCGCTGATTAAAAAAGTAACTGTCAAGGTAATTACATCAAGGTTTGCTAGAAGCATGGGAATCCTTTTAAAGAGCGGAATACCGATACTACGTGTTATTGAAATAATGGAAAAGCTAATAGGCAACAGGGTAGTGGAGGAAAAATTCAAAGCATGTTCGGAGGAAATTAGGGAGGGCCACGGAATAGCAGTGCCAATTAGAAAAATCGGCATTTTTCCGTCTCTTCTTATACATATGATATCCGTCGGGGAAAACACAGGAGAACTGGACGAAATGCTTACCCGTACGGCAGGATTTTTTGATGAGGAGGTGGAAGA
>JAUZPR010000053.1 GCA_030705825.1 Bacillota bacterium
GACAATCTGCTTTCCATAGCACTGCTGTCAGTAAGCAGAGCCAAAGCAGTGCACGATCGCCTTGAAACCTATTATGTTCCCAATATAGATTTCAATGCAATAAATAAGTGCCTGGAAAAGACATTATCTGGTCTGCCGAAATTGTAAAATAAAAATTAAAAGGGGTGCCCAAACCGGCGCACCCCTATACCCTGCAGTCAAACATCCCAAAACGCCTTTGTCTTAGAAAAACTGCTAATGAAGCAGGATACATATCTTATTTTTAACAAAACTGAAGGTTTTATTCATTGTAAATAAATTTCTTTTAATTTTCACTTGTTACAAAATTTTACCTGAAGTATACTTTTACTATAAAAAAGTATTTTTTTACTATAATTTGGGGTAAATGGTTTTGAATGAACGCAAAGTAAATGGCTTTTCATTATCTCGTATGTTTATAACAAGAAACCTTGTCGTTTTCGGTTTGGCTCACACACTTGTGGATGCAGCTTGTGCTGCTGTGCTTTTTGCTGGCTCAAAAAGCCTTTCTCTGAAAACCGATTATTTCGTTACTATAATTATAGTTTACAACCTTCTTGCTTTTGGCTTGCAGCCTATTATTGGTATTTTGGCGGATTTAATGGACGTTCCGGCTTATTCTGCTTCTTTAGGCTGTATTTTAACAGCTACTTCTTTGTTCCTTTTTAAAATACCACTCGCTGCTACTATTACTGCAGGTGTTGGAAACGCTGCATTTCATGTTGGCGGAGGTATTATAAGCCTTAGAATGAGTAATAAAAAGGCTGCCGTTCCGGGAATATTTGTGGCTCCAGGGGCGATAGGACTTGCTGTTGGCACCTTGTACGGCAAAACTAGAGATTTTACGCCCTGGGTGTTTATTCCGCTATTTGCTATTGCGGTTATAGCCATACTTGTTGTTAAATGCCCTTCTGCTTCAGAATCTAAGCTGATAGAAACAAAATATAAAAGGTCTTTTTCGACTATTTTGATCCTGCTGCTCATATCAGTTGCCATAAGGTCTCTTATCGGACTTACACTGGATTTTCCTTGGAAGAGTACTACCTGGCTTATAATCGTTCTCTCAGCAGCAGTTGCCTTTGGAAAGGGAATCGGGGGCTTTTTATCTGACCGCTTTGGATGGACAAGAGTAACTATATCGGGGCTACTGATTTCAGTACCTTTGATTGAATTGGGGTGGGATTACCCTTTAATTGCAATTGCAGGAGTAATACTTTTCAATATGACCATGCCTGTAACGTTAACAGCTGTGGCAAACATGTTCCCGGGATTGCCAGGTTTTGCTTTCGGTTTGACAACCCTGGCACTAGTGATCGGGGCTCTGCCTACATTTACAGGAGTCAGATCTTTTTTAAATGATAAAGCTGTTATTTTTTCCTTGATTTTAATAATGGCAATTATTTTATTTACTGCGTTATTTCTCTATGCAGGAGGAAGCTTTTTAAGACGTAGGATGAACCTTAATAAAGCTGAATAATTAAATTCAAAAGAGGGTGGATGGCTTATGAACAAACCTGGCTACAAAATTTGTCTGACCTGTACTATTTTTATGCTGATTGCTCCGGCAGTCTCCTTTGCGGATATGATAAATGACCAGCCAAAGAAAGGATTAAGTATTTTGACTGTTATATTATGTATCTCAGCTGTATTGGCAATTTGCGCTGCAAGTATTTTACTGATACGTCTGATAAAAAGAAAGAGTGATGGCAGGAATGCTTAAAAGATAAGGATTGGTGAATTATGAAAACAATATATAAGGGTTTTAAAAGGGTCACTTTTATTTATATTTGCCTGTTGGTGGTTGTAGCACTTACACAATATGTATTTGCAGATATTGGAGGTGGCGGACTGGGGTGGATTGTTATTCCAGTAATCTTTTTGATATGGGCCGGCTCTATTTTAACAGGGATAATTTTAATATGTTATTGTATTATTAAATGGATCAGGAAGAGAAATGATAATAATAATTTATAATTTTCTATTGCCGTTGATTTTGACCATAATTATAGAAAGTGCCGTTTCCTTTATTCTTGGCTACAGAGGTAGATTGTTTTATTTTACGATAGTAACAGTCAACTTTATAACTAATCCCTTTTTGAACTTTGTGATCCTACTTATCGGTTTTTTCGGTTTGCTTAAAAGTTATTACCTTTTTGTTTTGCCAATGGAAGTTTTAATAGTATTTGTTGAATGGATGCTCCTGAAATATGCTACCAGAAAGGATAGCAAAAGTCTGTTGCTTTTATCAGCTGTTATGAATTCAGCCTCTTTTCTTACAGGTTTACTGATTTTTTAATTCCAAGCTGATTGAAAATATGTTAAATATGTTCTATTATTAGGTTTAACCGAAATGATAATTTTAAATTTCCCATAGATATAATCAAGGAGGGTTTACATATGAAGGTTGTTGCTTTTAACGGAAGCCCGAGAGCTGACGGCAATACTGCTGAGAGCTTGAAGATAGTCCTTTCCGAACTGGAAAAAGAGGGCATTGAAACCGAACTGGTCCAATTGGGTGGTAAAAAGGTATTTGGCTGCCTGGGCTGTATGAAATGCCGTGAGCTTAAAAACAAACGCTGTGTCCGGCAGGATGACGATATGAACATGTTTATAGAAAAGATGGATTCAGCCGACGGGATAATAATTGGATCACCGACTTATTTCAGCAATGTTACCACAGAGGTCAAAGCCCTGATAGACCGGTGCGGATATGTAAACAAGAGCAACGGCGGGGATATTCTCAAAGGAAAGGCCGGAGCGGCGGTAGTGGCAGTCAGGAGGGCCGGTTCCAATTTTACATATGCAGCAATAAATTTCTTTTTCGGTATTTCAGAAATGGTGGTACCGGGATCTTCATATTGGAATATGACGCTTTCCCGCGATCCGGGCGATATTTTTAAAGATGAGGAAGGTATAGGCACCTTTGAAAATTTGGGAAAAAATATGGCTTGGCTTTTAAAGAAGATAAAATAATCAATTGAGAGGTATGAAACATAATTTATGAACAGCAAAGGGATTTACGAAAGATATGTTCCTGGTTATATTCCTCCTGAACAGGATACGCAAAAAAAGTGGTGGCTTATTTTTAATTCAGGCAAACTTTTGGTACGAGAGGATAAAAATAATGCAAATATCCCGTTTGATGAAAGTTTGAGCAATCTTAAAGTTAAATATAAAAGCAGTCAGTTTCTTGGAACACTTGAAGGAAGCAGCTGTTATGCCGTTGAAGCTGATGGGTGCTCTGAACTTCAGGATGGAATGGAATACAGAGAACTCAGGTCTTTATTCGAAGTTCTTGATGATGACATATTCTTTCTGGCAGGCAAAGCAGCACAGCTTATTTATTGGGACCAGACTCACAGATTCTGCGGGAAGTGCGGAGCTAATACGCAGTTTAAGCATGATGAAAGGGCAAAGATTTGCCCCGAATGCGGTTTTGTAAGCTATCCGAGAATTTCACCGGCTGTAATAGTTGGAGTAGTAAAGGACGGAAAGCTGCTGATGGCTCGTTCCACACATTACCGGAGTAATACCATGCACAGTATATTGGCTGGGTTTGCGGAGCCCGGGGAAACCCTGGAAGAATGCGTAGGCAGAGAAGTGTACGAAGAGGTAGGCATACGGGTAAAGAACATCAAGTATTTCAGCAGTCAGCCCTGGCCATTCCCCGATTCCCTGATGATTGGTTTTACTGCAGAATATGAAAGCGGAGAGATATGTGCAGACGGCGAGGAAATTATTGAAGCAGAATGGTTTGAAGCCGGCAAACTACCTGAAACACCCTCCAGAGTGAGTATTGCCTGGAGAATTATCGAATGGTTCAAAAGTAATTATAAATAATTTATTCAACTTTCCCACTTCATTATTAAATTGCAGCCATTCATTTGAAACATCGAACGTTTCAACGATTTTTCAAATTTAAAGGGATAAAATCATGAAAATACTGGTGGACGCCGATGCGTGTCCTGTAAAGCATATAATTTTGAAAGTGTCCAAAGGATACGGCATACCTGTAATAATGTTTGTTGACACCAGCCATATTCTTAATGACGGTTATTCTGAAATCATTACTGTGGACAAAGCACGGGATTCTGTGGATATAGCCCTTGCAAACAAAGCATCAAAGGGGGATATCGTAGTGACACAGGACTTCGGTGTTGCTGCAATGGTGCTTCCGAAGGGTGCCAGAGCCTTGAACCAGAATGGCTTGATATTCAGTGATGAAAATATGGACAGGCTGCTTTTCGAAAGGCATTTATCCCAAAAGGTAAGGCGTTCCGGCCAAAGGACCAAAGGACCGGGCAAAAGAACCAGGGAAGACGATGAAAGATTCGAAAAGGCACTTAAGGATATTATAGAATTAAAGTGACAGGCGGCGGTTATTGTGAAAAAGACAAATGCAGCAAGACTTCTGGACAGCTTAAAAATTAAATATGAGCTCCGCGAATACGAAGTGGATGAAAATGATTTAAGCGCCGAGAGCGTCGCGGCAAAAATAGGGATGCCTCTGGACAAGGTATTTAAGACTCTTGTCGTAAGAGGAGATAAAACCGGAATATTAATGGCATGTATTCCAAGCTTCGGTGAAATAAACCTGAAGGTATTGGCTGCGGCAAGCGGTAATAAAAAAGTTGAAATGGTTCCATTAAAGGAGGTACTGCCTCTAACAGGATATATCCGCGGAGGTGTGTCCCCGATAGGTGCTAAAAAGCCTTATCCTGTATATATAGATGAAAGTGCCTTTGAACATGAATGGATAACAATAAGCGCAGGAATAAGAGGCTGCCAGCTGTTGATTGCGCCTGATGATTTTAAAAAAGCGGTAAACCCGATGGTAGTGAAAGAGCTGTATCATACGGTTGAGAGTTGAGAGTTAAGAGTTCGGAGTGGAGTTGAGAGTTCCGGGTTCAGAGTTAAGATTCTTAATAATTAAGTTAGTAAGAATAAAAAGTCTATTTGGGATGAATGTATTCTCTTCGAAGCTTAGCTTTTCTTCCCCTCGATGTGAGGGGAAGTTAGAAGGGGAGTTAATGGGCTACTAATCATTACGGTAATTAATAGGGGTGAGACAATGTCTCACCCCTAATCTTTAGGTAAACTCCGAACTACGAACCACTAACTCCTGACTCTTAATGTCTAGTCCTTCTTCACTTCATCTACATTAACACCGACAACATTCACATCTACTTCCGAGACGTTAAGATCGGTCATGTTTTGAACCGCTTCACGCACACGGTCCTGAATTTTCTGTGCAACCATATGTATTTTGCAGCCATACTCGACTACTATTGAAATATCAATTATAACTTCCCTGTCATTTGATTGAACCTTTACACCCTTGCCAAGGTTTTTCCTTCCGAGTATACCTGCGATTCCATCAACAAAACCCCCGCTTAGAGAAGTTACATTCTCAACATCTGCAGCGGCAATACCTGCTATAATTCCTATTACCTCATCCGAAATACGAACCTTGTCTTTCCTGGTTTCTTTATTAACCATTTCCGACATAATATCACCCCCATATTAAATTCATTATACCATTTATGACAAATTATTGATACAGATTTTCTTCAATGTTCAATTTTCTGATATAAAAAATACAAATTACAATAAATTAATTTTTCGAGTATATTGATGCACATAAAAGTGAAAAAATATATGAGTACATAATGTGAAGAGGAGATAAAAATGAAAATACTTTTGGTATATCCATCATATCCGAAAACATATTGGAGTTTTTACTATGCGCTGAAGTTCATATCTAAAAAGGCAAGTTTTCCGCCGCTTGGATTAATGACTGTAGCTGCCATACTCCCTCAGGAATGGGAAAAAAGACTGATAGATATGAATGTAACTTCATTGAAGGACAGCGACATTATTTGGGCGGATTATATATTCATAAGCGGAATGGCTATACAGAAGGAATCCGCAAGGACGGTAATAAATAAGTGCAAGGTGCTTGAAAAAAAGATAGTGGCCGGAGGGCCTTTATTCACTTGTGATTACGATGAGTATAAAGATGTGGACCACCTTGTCTTGAATGAAGGAGAACTTACTCTGCCGCAGTTCATAAATGATTTGAAGCAGGGGAAGGCCAAGCATATTTATTCAACCGATAAATTGGCAGATATAGAAACTACGCCGGCTCCCTTGTGGGATATTATTGATTTGAAAAAGTATGCAACAATGAGCATTCAATATTCCAGGGGTTGTCCGTTCAGCTGCGATTTCTGCAATATTACTTCACTATATGGACATGTTCCGAGAACTAAAGGAGCGGCTCAACTTATCAGCGAATTGGAAGCCCTTCACCGTACAGGATGGAGGGGCGGTGTTTTCCTGGTTGATGATAATTTCATAGGCAATAAAAAGAAGCTGAAGGAAGAGATACTGCCGGCAGTCATCGATTGGATGTCCATTAAAAAATATCCGTTTTCATTTATGACAGAAGCCTCAATAAATCTGTCCGATGATGAAGAATTAATGAATATGATGGTGCAAGCCGGGTTTATCACAGTATTCATTGGAATAGAAACAACTAATGATGACAGCCTTGTTGAATGTAACAAGCATCAAAATAAAAACAGGGATCTAATTGCTTGTGTCAGAAAAATCCAAAAATCGGGATTACAGGTACAAGCCGGGTTTATTGTGGGCTTTGATAACGATAATGTTAAGGTTTTTGACAGGTTGGTGGGTTTTATACAGGAAAGCGGAATAGCGGCAGCAATGGTAGGCCTGCTGAATGCCCCGAAAGGGACAACGCTCTATCAAAGGCTTGCAGGCGAGGGAAGGCTGCTTAAGGATATTTCAGGTGATAATACCGATTTTACAATGAACTTTATTCCAAAGATGAATTATGAGACTTTATTGAACGGATATAAAAAAATCATAAATACAATTTATTCTCCTAAAAGGTACTATGAGCGTGTACTTGTATTCCTCAAGGAATACAAGCCGGTAAAACGCAACATTCAGCATTTCCATTTTTCGTATGTAACGGCATTTTTAAAGTCAATTATCAGATTAGGGATAATCGAATCTGAAAGATATTATTATTGGAAATTGTTTTTCTGGTCACTTTTCAGAAAGCCGAGACTTTTTCCAACAGCAATTACATTAACAATATACGGCTTCCATTTCAGAAAAATCTATGAAGGTTTTTCACCTGAAGTGGCACCAAATTAATAAATTTCAATCAAAAAAAGGAGACATGTTACCATGGCAATAATAGGGAATCCCTTCGTAGCAAATTCTACAAAGCAAATGAACCAGGAAGAAATAATACAGGCTTTGCGTGTCGACATTGCAGGGGAGCTGGAAGCAATCATCGGCTATGAGGCACATGCAATGAGTATCAACGATGAAAGAGTTAAAAAAGTTCTAACTCATATAGCAAATGAAGAAAAGGAACATGTGGGTGAACTACAGCAGCTGCTATATGTATTAAACCCGAAGGAAGCGGAATATATGGAAAAGGGTAAGCAATCGGTGCAGCAGCAGCAAGCCCAGAACTTTCAACAACCAATGCAGTAAACTGCCGACAGCCAGAAACTGAATTCTGAAAGGGGGATACCCCCCTTTTCAGCTGTTCAAGGACTTCACTTCATTATCGGTAAGGACGTCTACAACACTGCTCCTAAGCTCCTCTTCGGCACCACAGCCCTGCTGGTAGTACCAGAATTTTACCTTATCCTCTATTTCGCTGTCAGTGCCTTTTACTTCATGAGGGTATACTGCAATAAGTTTTCTGGTTTCGATATCCCTCAATCCTACTTTCTGTGCATTTTCAAAACGGTGCATTTATCCCACTCCCATAAATATATTGGAACTACAATCAATATATAGATTCCATAGGACTTTAAAATTTATGCGTGTGAGAATAATTTACCTTGGATTTTATCCTTCGAAAGTATCGGCATTAACCGGAATACTTACCATAAATTCAGAACCCTGACCAGGATCACTAGTAACTTTGATTTCACCCTTGTGCTTTTTGATAATATTATCGCTTATTGACAATCCCAGACCGGCACCGACCCCGGATTCTTTTGTGCTGAACCTGGGCTCGAATATCCGGGACAGATTGCTCTGGCTTATTCCGCAGCCAGTGTCCTTTATTGAAACAACTAACATGCTTTCATCCGACCAGGTTTTTATAAAAATATCACCTGTATCTTCAATTGACTGGATAGCATTGACAATAATATTCATAAATACCTGGTTCAAAAGGCCTGGGAAGCATTTTACCATCGGTACCGAACCATATTCCTCGTGTATTTTAATTTTCCTTTTCCAGAGATTGGATGTCAGTATCAGTACACTCTTAATTCCTTCATTTATATTGGCTTCCTGGAATTCAGCCTGGTCAAGCTTTACGAAATTCTTAAGACTCCTAATGATTTGTATTACTCTTTCACAAGCCATAGTATTTACATTGTTTGCTTCCTTCATCTGTGATATCAGAGAGGATAAATCCTTGTCTGCCTGTATTGTTGGATTGGCTTCAAGTGAATCCACCAATAGTGAGAACAGCTGAACATTACTGTTTATTGCTCCCAAAGGAGTATTTATCTCATGTGTGATGGCGGCTGTGAGCTGACCGATGGAAGCCATATTCTCATTCTGGACCAGCATGGTCTGTGCGTCTTCTATCTGCTGCTTGGATTCCTTAAGCTCTTCATTTTGTGCTTCCAGCTCTTCATTCTGATTTTCCAGAGTGACTTTATGGGATTCAAGAAGCTCGTTGTATTCCTTCATCTTAAGCATAATTGCATTGGTTGAAGAAGCAAGCCCTTCTATTTCCCTAGGTGGCCTTTTAAGCAGAATCTTGGCATTCAGTGTGGATTTATAATCTCCTTTTGATATGGCAAGGATCTTGTCATTCAATTGATTAAGCGGTTTTGTTATGGAAGCTGTAAAGAATTTTGAAATAATCAGGCAGACTACCAGGCAGATCAGGCCGATTATTACTATAACACTGGCCATTGCAGCGTATGTTGACAAAACATATCCCGAATCTATTCTTGCTTTAACGGTTCCTACTACATTACCCCTGGAACCAAGAAGATTATAAGTGGATTCAGTAACAAAATAGTTTAGAAGTCCTGACATGAAAGGAACCTTTTTATCTTGGGCGTTTATAATTACAGGATTTTTAGTTGTATTATCCCAGTTTTCGCTTTTATATACTTCAACACCATTAATGGTAATGTTAATGGAGGTGAGTGTTTCAGGCTTTACAAACGGAAAATCGAACTGTGGCATGTGACTGCCGGGTTTCATTATAAATCCCGGATTTGGCTTAGTATTGCCTGACTGTGTGTCTTTATCGGGTCCGGAATCTTTTTGCTGCGGCTTTTCCATATCCTTAAGACTTTGCAGCCAGTCCCTGGCTATCGGTGAATTAGGATCAAAATTCTCAAGACCGGAAATACCCATTTGTTTTATAAAGTACTCCGAACTCATTGTATTACCGATAAAATTACTATAATAATCGGTGAGAAACAGGCCTTCCGATTTGGAAATTTGTGCAGTTAGATATATTATAATTCCTCCGAACAGAAGAATGGAAACTAGTATGCAAAGTGAAATTATTCTTCGTATCTTCTTTTTTAACGTACGTTTATTATTACAGTTCATAAGTGTCCTGCCCCCCTGCGATAATTATACATTATTTTATGTTTTGTGACAAAGCGTCCTTATAGATGGCAATAAAAAGTGTCGAATCGCCTATTTTTAGTTTGTCTTTATCCTGGTATGTGATAAAATGATAATGGTATATAAATACACACTATTTGATAATTATTTGGGGGTAATAAGGGCTTGGGAAAAACTATACTTGTAGTTGACGATGAAATTATGATAACAACAACCTTGTCAACCTTGATAAGGATGGTTTTGAAATATAATGTCCAGGTATACAACGATCCGGTTGAGGCTCTCCAATCGGAGGAGCTTACACATAAAAAAGTAGATATGATCATATCTGATTTCATGATGCCTGGAATGAATGGACTTGAATTTCTTAAAAAAGCCAGGGACAAGTATCCGGATGTGGTTCCCATTCTTCTTACAGGATACTCTGACAAGGAAAATGCAATAAAAAGTATAAATGAGGTTGGCCTATATTATTATCTTGAAAAACCCTGGGATAACAACAATCTTATAAAGATAATCCAAAACGGACTTGAAAAGAAAGACCTTTCAGATAGTTTGAAATTGCGGTATATGGAAATTCAGCAGTCCCATGAAGAAATTGAAAGATTGTACAGCCTTCTTAAAAAAGATTATCAGCAGGAAGTAGATAACGCACGGAATTTAATAATATCCCTTGCAAACGTTATTGAAGCCAAGGATAAATATACCGACGGCCATACCAGAAGAGTAGGTGTAATAAGCAGGACGCTGGGAGAAAAATTGGGACTTCCGGAAGAAAAACTACAGCAGCTTGAAATATCTGGAACTATCCATGATATAGGTAAAGTAGGGGTTTCGGAAACAATTCTGAATAAACCCGGAAAGCTTACCGAAGAGGAATTCGACCTCATGAAAAAGCATGCCGAAATCGGCGAAAATATTTGTAAACCTCTTAACTGCATGCAAAACTGTCTTGATGCAATCCGTCACCATCATGAAAAGCTGAACGGTTCGGGATACCCGGACGGACTCAAAGGGGACGAAATTTCACAGGAGGCAAGGGTCATAGCAGTAGCCGACATTTTTGATGCGTTATATTCGAAAAGACCATATAGAGACAAGCTTCCGCTGGATAAGGTCCGGAATATCATGAAAGAAGAAACTGCTGACGGATGCCTTGATCAAGATATTGTAAACTCGCTTTTTGAACTGTTGGATTTAGGAAAGATAACTGATATTTTCAAGGACTGACAAAACATAAAAAAGTCAAGATTTTTGTAGAGCAGAGGGATTTTTTCTGCTCTTCTTAATTTTGAAATAAACCGGAGTGTTAATTCTGGAACCTTTCCCTGGTGTTATCCGTCTTAAGTTTGGGAAACTTGAATACTTGTGTCTTATTGTTTACAATAAAGAGAGACATGCAAGTATTATCTTTATAAGAATAAGCTTGGTATTTATAAAAAGGAGCTGTAATGACCAGGGCATACCAAATAAACAAAGAAAAGAAAGCAAAAAGAAAAGCAGTATTCAGATATATCCGCATATTTTTGACTACCTTTGTTGTTACTGTTTTGATCATATGCCTTTCAGGGGTTGCTTTAATAAGGTTTGGGGCATTTCCGGAAATAAAAAAAATAATAGTTGAGTCGGCAATGACTACCTTGAACCATAAATATATTGCCAAAATATTTGCAACAGACAAGGAAATTGCAGCCATAATGGATTCGGGCAAGATCGACGATACTTTTGAAAATACCGATATAGCCAGTATCCACCCTGTGGAAAAACCTACCGACGATATACAGCTTATACCTATAAAGGGCTCTACCTATAAAGGATATATCCTTTCAGTCAAAGACCCGTCAAGGGTGGATATAGGAGTGTCAACCGGCCTGGGTAGCTCAGGCATGAAAGTTGAAGACATAGTCAAACAATACAATGCCATAGGCGGGATCAACGCGGGAGGCTTTGACGATCCGGAAGGTAAGGGAAAAGGCGGAGTACCTGTAGATTTGCTGATTAGAGACGGTAAAATCCTGAATATTGACAGGACAAATTCACATTTCCTCATAGGCTTTAACAATAATAACATACTTACTCTCGGAAACTATACTACCCAACAGATAAAGGACATGAAACTCAGATGTGCCGTATCCTTCCGCCCGTTCCTGGTCATTAACGGCAAGCCAACCATAAAAAGCGGCGATGGGGGATGGGGTATAGCTCCAAGAACAGCAATAGGCCAAAAAGCAGATGGTACTGTTTTGCTGCTTGCCATTGACGGAAGGCAGCTTGGAAGTCTGGGTGCTTCACTTAAGGATGTCCAGGATATAATGCTCGAGTATGGAGCATTGAATGCCGCAAATCTTGACGGTGGATCGTCAACAACCCTTATTTACAACAATGAGGTTGTCAACAGCCCATGCAGCAAGTACGGGGCAAGATATGTCCCCTCGGCGTTCATAGTTAAATAGCTTAAGCATAATTAAAACGCCGGTATTCAACTTCCGGCGTTTTTTGTGAACTTAAAACCCATGTTTTAATTAATTATTTCAGATTTAATCGGGAATATGAATGCCTTGTTCCAGGCAATACAACAGCTGGTAAATGTTTGCTCTGTATATATCCTTAAAGTCAGGAGTCATATTGGTAATTCCTGAAATCTCGTAGGCCTTTCTTTGAATATCTGTCAAATGACACATAGGGTATAGTCCTAATGCCAATGCCAGTTGGTTTACAAGAAATCTGTATATATCGGATTTTTCGGCATTAGGGAAAAGCTGTGCCATTAATTCCATTGCTTGTTCCTGCAGCTTGAAAAATCCTTTCTTGAATTCTACCAATACTTCTAAAGATGCATTCGTTTCGATGGATGTAAATAACATTGAAAACAATTTTAAAAGCCTGAAATTGCCGCTTATGGCATTTACCCAGATATCAGTTATTTCATTAATTGAATATAGTTTATTTATTTTAAATGAATTAACCAATGACAAAATCCATTCTTGCATATCTGAAAGTAAGATCTTAAGAAGAATTTCCTCTTTGGTATTAAAATATTTGTATATGGTTGGCCTTGTAAATTTTGTCAGCTCCGAAATGGAACTAAAGCTTAAGCCCTCATATCCTACGGAATCATAAATCTCAGCAGCGGCTGAGATAATCTCCTGAATCCTTTCCTGGACGTGCTGGTCGGATCTCGCTCTTTTAAAACTCATCAATTCACCTTCACTGTTAATAATAAAAGCAATTAATATTTATATACATTATAATTCATTAATAAAAACTTGACAATATACACACTGAATGTTAAAATTGTATTAATTTACAATGTGTAAATTAATACAATTTTAATAAACAAGCAGTATTCTAAAACGTTGATAAAGTGAGGATAAAATATGTCAAATGTTTATTTTCAGTCCATTGACTCCTATTCCAAAACTGCAGAAATAAATGCCACAGCAGTTAAGCTGCTTCAGTTGATTGAAAAAGAGGAGAATGTAGCTCTGAACACATTTATACCATTAAAGGTGCATTTGGGAGAAAAGGGGAATACAACCTTTATTGAACCTAAAAACTTTAACGGAATTATCGACTATTTGACTGAAAAGAATATAAGAACAGCTTTTGTTGAAACCAATGTATTGTACAAAGGGCAGAGAAATACGAACGAAAAGCATATGAAAGTGGCTGAAGAGCATGGTTTTACACGAATTCCGGTAATTATAGCCGATGGTGAAGCCGGTGAGGATTACGAAGTTGTAGAAATAGATAAGAAACACTTTAAGGAATGCAAAATTGCCAAAGCAGTTGCTAAAGAGAGTCAAATAATTGTTCTAAGCCATTTTAAGGGACATATGCTGGCTGGTTTTGGAGGTGCAATTAAACAATTGGCTATGGGATGTGCTTCTAAAGGCGGAAAGCTGGCCCAGCATGCAAATTCAATACCAAAAATCAGTCGTTCAAAATGTACAGCCTGTAAGGCATGTGCCGCCAAGTGCCCTGAAAGTGCCATAATAGTCGGAAAAAAAGCAGAAATTGACAAGAATAAATGTGTAGGCTGTGCATCCTGTATGGCTGTATGCAAAAATAATGCCATAAAGAACAGCTGGCTGGCTTCTCTGACAAAAGCCTTTAATGAAAGAATGGCCGAGTATGCATATGCGGCAGCAAAGGGAAAAAGAAATATTTATATAAATTTTGCCTTTAATATAACAAGGGGCTGTGATTGTGAAGGACATTCCATGAAACCCATTGCCAGGGATATAGGCATTTTTGCCTCTACAGATCCAGTGGCTGTTGATCAGGCTTGCCTGGATATTCTTGAGAGAAATGAGGGTAAAAGGGTTTTAAAAAGGGGCAGACGTACATTGGAATACGCAGCTGATATAGGTCTGGGCAGCAGAAAATACCAGCTTGTAGAATTATAGGGTAACGCCCTCAATTGTTTTGACTTGTGTAAAGATCAATAACAGCCTGCATTTTTATACGATCAGATTCGGAAACCGGAGTGTAAATAACTACAGTGAGGCCTGAACTGTCGACTGAATGCAGGTTGTTATGCCTCAGGGAAAAACTGCCTATTTCAGGATGAACAACTTCTTTAATACCATCGTGACCACCGCAAATATCATAATCCGGCCACCATTTTTTAAATTCACTGCTTGATTGATTGAGCAGTTTAACCAGACGGTTATACCAATCCCGGTTTATGTTTTTACTGTAATCCATACGGAATTGTGCCAGCAATCTTTGAGCAAGCTCTTCCCAGTTTTTAAAGATAACTCTGTAGGATTGGTTGGTAAACATTCTCCACAAAACATTCTTCTCTAATTCGTCCATCTTTTCAAAATCCCCGAACAATGCGCAGGCAGCAGTATTCCATGCTACATTATTCCAGTACTCATCTACTATGTAGGCGGGGTAAGCCTTAAGACTGTCAAGAATTTTCTGAAGTGATACCAAGCTTTCTGTATCCTTTTTATTGGGAACAGTGGGAGACTTCGTTTCTGCCAGCTCGAATACATACTGCTTTTCCTCCTCGTTAAGGCACAGTGTCCTCGAGACAGCCTCTAAAACCTGTGATGAAACATGAATATCCCGACCTTGTTCCAACCACGTATACCACGAAAGAGATACTCCGGATAAAACAGCTACTTCTTCTCTTTTAAGACCTTTAGTACGCCTTTTTGCGTATGACTTGAGATTGTATTGTTCAGGCATTATACGTTCACGCCTTGTACGCAAAAAAATCCCAAGTTCCTTACTTTTTTCATCATTCATATAAGTACTCTCCATATTCCATATAATACTAATTTATACGAACAACATACTCGATGTCAATAATCCTTGGCACATGAAACTATTACTTTTTGTAATATTACAATTACTTGCCTTTTTGATTTTTCTGCTTAATGATACCATTAATATCTGGAAAAATGATTTATTAAGGAGGATATAAATATATGAAGGCTGCGGTACTACAAGAAAAGGGTCAGACCCTGCAGGTCATAAATGTTAAGGAACCTATACCGGTGGTTGGGGGTGTAAAGGTTAGAGTTACGGCCTCCCATGTTCTTTCATTTACGAAAAACCTGTTTTCAGGCTTAATTCCTGTCCCACTTCCCACACCATATATTCCTGGGCCTAGTGCAATAGGCATTGTTGAGGAAATAGCAGGTGACAGTGGAGGACTCGAAAAGGGAGACAAAGTGTTTTGCAACCCGTATATCACCTCTAAAGGACAGACAGAAGTACCAAGTGGAATATTGAAGGGTTGGTTCGGACTGACTCAAAATTCAGGAGGTTTACTTGAAGCTTGGAAAGATGGATCTTTCGCTGAACAAACTGTTTATCCACTTGAAAATGTTACACCTCTTTATGGGCTTGAAAATTACGATGATTCAAAACTGGCTGTGATAAATTATCTGTGTATTGCATACGGTGGGTTGTTAAAGGGAAATTTCCGTCCCGGTCAGTCGATATTAATAAACGGTGCAACCGGAAACCTGGGTTCGGCTGCTGTATTGACTGCGCTTGCCATGGGCGCTTCTTCGGTTTACGCTGTCGGACGCAATAAGGAAGCTTTAAACCACATTAGGTCTATAGAGCCTGACAGAATTAAAACAATTGCACTTGAAGGACCGGAGGAGGGGTATAAGGCACTTGTACCTGCTAAGGCGGGAAGTGTGGATCTTGTGTTGGATGCCCTGGGAAATCTGGCAACACCGTTTGCCACTTCTTCAGCCATACCGGCTTTGAAAAACAAGGGAATTGCAGTGTTTATAGGCGGGGTATTTGCAGATATACCTCTCAATTACTATGACATACTTGCACGTGAAATTACTGTTACCGGTTCTTTCATGTATCCACCGTCTGCGCCGGGAGATATTATCAATATGATCAGAGCTAAAACCTTGAAATTGGATACGCTTAAGATAGAAGCCTTTAAGCTGGAGCAAATAAACCAGGCGGTATCACGGGCTGCAGAATTGAGGGGCTTGCAATATTGTGTGGTAAATCCTTAAAGACTATTGGATAAAAATAAATTGAGGAATGTTAACATTCCTCAATTTACTTTATATCTGAATACACAATTTTTCCACTAGAATTAATTATTTATATAAAGGTTTTTGTCCATATTTTTTACAAAACCGGACATGCTGTCAAAATAGTATAAGTATAGTTCATGAAGAGCTCTTGTACATATTGTATACAGCAGCCTTCTGTCTTCTTCCTTTGAATAATCCCTATCTTCAATCGAATTAACCAATACGGCATCAAATTCAAGGCCCTTGGCAAGGTAGGGTGGAATTACTACAACACCTCCCTTGTATAATTCATTTTGATTTGATATAAGGCTTATATCCACATATGAATTTAATGATTTGTATAAGGCCTCACATTGACCGGCTGTTTTGCAGATTACTGCTATCAGCTTATTGCCTTTGCTTTTCAGCATCTTTATATCATCTGCAAGCTTTTTAGACATTAAGCTTTTATTTACCTTTATAATTTGAGGTTTATTGCCATGCCTATCCAACTGTTCCGAGTTGTTACCCGATATAAGTATTTCTCTGCAAAAATCCGATATCTCTTTACTTGAACGGTAGCTTTTTGTTAAATAGATACTTTGGGCATCATCCATTTTGAATATATCTGAAATTGTATCAAAGCTTCCAATGTTCATATATCCGTTAACAGCCTGGTTCATGTCTCCAAGAATAGTCATATTGCAATGCCCAAAGACTTTTTTGATTATTTCATATTGAACAGCGGTATAATCTTGTGCCTCATCAATGATAACATGCTTTATGGATTTTGCATCAAGTATGGTATCCAACATTGTTTTTAAAAACATGATGGGTGCCAGATCCTCATAATTTATAGTGCCGCGTTCCAGTCCGCATATCGTGTAAATACCAATACTGCTAAAGTTTTCATTTCCAAGCTCATTAGCGGATTCAACATGGAATTCCAAATCTCTGAACAGATTACAATATAAGATATAAATATCGAAAGATGTCATTTGCATTATGCCGTTTTTAATAGATCCAAATTCTTCATTCAATTTCTGTTCTGTAAAAAGTTTGTTATTCTCATCGGATAGGTCGACGTTATATAAATCATTTTCTTTTAATTCAAATACTCTTTTCTGTTCGTATTGTTCTAATAGATAAAAGAGTCTTTGCTGTATTTTTTCCAACCGTTTAGCGAATGGGAAACGGCTGTAGTCATTCTTAAACAGCTTCCAAATATCCTCGGCAGAAATAATAAGAACTCCGTTGTAAATTATGTCTTCAAATTTCATACCAAATCCATTTTCAATACTTTGTACATATTTTTTCAGAACGGCAAGAAACTGTAGGGATGCTTTGAATTTTATACTGCTTAATCTTATATTTTCAGGATTACATGACAAAATATATTCCATTTGCTCAGTCATGGTTTCAATTCTGTATTTCTTGTCTGCAATATTTCCAAAAAAGTCGGCAAAAGTGCTTCTTTGTATATTTTCTTCACCCAACTCAGGCAGAACGGTAGATATATAATCTTCAAAAACATGGTTTGGAGAAAAGACAAGTATATTCTCCGATTTTATACTCTCCCTGTACTTATACAAAATAAATGCAGCACGGTGAAGCGCAATGGAAGTTTTGCCGCTGCCAGCAGGACCATCTACAATAAGAGTTCTGTTTTGTATATTCCTTATTACTGCATTTTGCTCTCTTTGGATACTGGTAACAATAGTTTTCATCCTGTTATCCGTGCTTTTTCCAAGCAACTCCTGAAGCATTTCATCATTAATACTTAAACTGCTGTCAAACATGTAAACTATATTGGTATTTTCAATTTTATACTGCCTTTTAAGCAGCATTTTTCCATTAATTGTACCTGCCGGACATTCATAGCCGGACGGGCCGGTTTCAAAGTCGTAAAACATGCCCGATATAGGGGCCCTCCAGTCATAAACAAGTATCTCCAGGGTATTATTTTTACTTAAGTTATTTATACCGATATAGATTTTTTCCTCATTTTTCTCTCCGTCTTCAATGAAGTCAATTCTACCAAAATAAGCACTTTTCAGCATGTTTTCAAGTTTAGTTACTTTATCATATGAGAATTTATATTTACGGGCCTGATTTGATATTTCTGTTTGATATTGCCATATTTGAGTTGCGTCCTCAAGGTCAAACAAACTTGTTGGGGTGCATTTAACATCTTCCCGCATTTTTTTTTGCAGGTCGATGGCTTCTTTTTTATAATTGCTAACAGCACTAATCCCAGCATCTAGTTGTATTTTAATTTCCTTGACGACTTTATCCAGATTAGCCTTTTCATTATCCCATATTTTTTTATCGTCAATCATTGTATTCCTCCCCAAAATATTATTTTCTATATAATTTGTTTCAAACAGGCAAAACGACACAAGAAATAGGATTGTGATTATCCTATCCAGTATAGTACAACTAGTACGTGGTTTGGTCGGTAAATTACAATAAAGTGTTTTGGAATAGACCTATCAAATAAACTGCCTTTGTATTGTAAATAAAAGACTTATGATAACTCTAATAGAATTACATCTGTTACAATGATATATCTAATTAATCTTGAAAATAAGACTGATTTTTAAAAATATAATATGATATAATAAAAGTAGAGGGGAGATTACAGTTTGGATTTACCCATGTTTCTGAAAAACAATAAGCTTTGGAAAGTCCATTTTTATATTCTTCAAAATATATATTAAACTATTTAAATTTTTAATTCAATTCCTTATTTAAATATACCCTTCAACAGCCCTTCAAATATCATTTATGTGTTGTTTCACAATTCAATTATTTTAACCTAATAAAAAGTTACCTGTCATACTTTCTTTTGTTTTGTAAAGAATACTAGTAATGCAACTATTATTCCGTAAAAACAAAAAAGACGATAATGCCTTGAAGGACAATAACGCTATCGGAATGGCGAAGTAGCTGTTTCTGGTCATTTATACTAATACATGTTCGAAAGAAGATTTTATGAATAATAATGATCTCGTAAACAAAATGACTGAATATATGAGTAAATACTCTGATGCGTCTTTTTCACATTGGATCAACTACGAATTATTTACATGGCAGTGGTGGTTATGTGTCTTTTTATGTACAGTACCATTATTTATTTGGTGGAAAGTAGTAGAAAAAAAGCGGCTGTTTGAAATAATGATTTTTGGACTTCTCGTAAATATAACCTGTTCATACCTGGATGTTATAGGTACGAGTTTTGCTTTATGGCAATATAAAATAAAAATCGTTCCCTGTGTACCTCTTTTCTTCCCGATTGATTATACTGTCATACCTGTTACATATATGATTTTATATCAAATGTTCTCGAAATGGAAAAGTTTTATTATTGCCGTTATAATTACTTCTCTTGTTTTTAGTTTTATAGGAGAACCTTTAGATGTATGGGCAGGAATGTATGTAATGAAGCGTTGGAATTATATATATTCCCTACCTATTTATATTTTAATTGCAATCGTATGTAAAGCGACAGTAATTTGGTTTATTAAGAAAAACAGGGGTTAAATATAAGACTAAGGAATGTTGTAATTGCAACATTCCTTAAAATTTATTTCTCTAATATAAAATTAAAAACTCATGAAGCCCTTAATTTAATGTATTTCTCATTGCCATTCTTACTTCAGGAATTCCTATTGAGCAATCCTTCAAAGGTTTTGCCATATCGCAAAATTCTTTTCCCACACCTAAGTTTCAAAAGAACTGAACTTTAACAGATATTATCAATTTTGAATCGAATTTAATTTTTACTTCCCAACAACATCTATAACGACTTTTCCCCGGGCATGGCCTTCACTCAGATACCGCACTGCGTCAGCCGTTTCATTTAGCGGATAGCACTTGTCAATAACCGGCTCAACTTTTCCGGCTTTAACCAGCCTCATTATCAGTTCCAAATCCTCTGTTGATGCCTTTGCAGTCAGTAAGAACATTTTTTTGCTGCCAATTGATAAAAATGCTTTAAAAAGCATGAATTTTATAATCTGTGGCAGTGCACCGCCTATCATTACACAAATGCCATTTGGATTGAGTAAATTCCTATAGATCCTTGGCGGATTGCTTCCGTTTACAGCCAGGACAAGGTCATATCTATTACTGCTTTTAGTTATGTCATCTTTTTCGTAGTCAATGACTTGATCCGCGCCTATGCTCCTGATTATATCGGTATTTTTGCTGCTGCAAACTGCTGTGACCTGGGCTC
>JAUZPR010000054.1 GCA_030705825.1 Bacillota bacterium
GATGATGGATGGTAGTAATGGCGGGAGTACAGCAAATATAGACAACAGTTATTCTTTGGGTAATGTAACAATGACATCAAGTGGGTATGCTGGAGGACTTGTTGGAGAAGTTTATGTAGGAAATGTAACAAATTGTTACTCATCTGGAAGTGTAAGCCCTAATAATGCGACCTATTCCGGTGGACTTGTTGGGTATTATTATATTGGGAATGTTACTAGTAGTTATTTTGATAGTACTATAACAGGTAAAACATCACCAACCAATCAAGCAAGAACAACTCAACAGCTAAAGCAAAAGGCGACATTTACTGGGTGGGACTTCACAAATATATGGCATATAGATGAAGGTACGTCTTATCCATATTTACTTCTAATTTCTATACCATATACAATAACAGTTACTGATGTTAAAAAAGATTCTATCAGTATATCTTGGTCTCCTTTGGCAGATACAATCGGATATGATTTAGAAGTGGATGGAACCATAATTGACGATGGAGCAAATACTACCTACACACATACAGGTTTAAAGCCTGGAACAAAACATACATATAGAGTTAGATCAAAGAATGGTAAGGGCGTAAGCAGTTGGGGTCCGATGCTTACTGTTTCCACTTTAATTGACTCACCTTTAAATATTCGCACCCATACAGACGGTAATTCTATTATTGTGGATTGGGATCAGGTAGAAGGTGCGACAGGTTACGATATAGAGGTTGATGGTGTAACCTTTGATAACGGTACCAATATATCATATTCACATAGCAACATATCTCCAAATTCACAACATGTATATAGAGTAAGGGTCAAAACTGCCTCAACTACTAGCAAATGGAGTCAACCTGTCACTGATATAAACTGGTCTTCGGATTCTCCGGGTGTATGTTTGGCTGCAGTCAATTGGCCGACATCTTCAACTAAATCTGATGATATTCAAATACTTGTTAAGGCTAATAATTTTAGTGATATGTATGCTGCATTCTTTGAATTGCAATATGATCCAAGTCAGGTTCAGTTGGATGACAGCAGTATATCTAATTTAGTGTGGACAGATGGGGATAATTTGTATCAGGTCATAAAACATGATCCTACTACGGGAAAAATAAGGGTTCTGATTTCACAAACAGGGAAAAATGAAAGTAAGAATGGTCAGTTTGATATATTAGGTTTAAAACTCAAATTTATTACAGGAAGTACTGCGAATATCAAAGTTAATCTTGCAGAGTTTGTTGATTCTTCAGGTAAGAAAATAAGTATACCTGATATTTCAGATTTACATATCATTGTCTTATCTGATACATGATTTAAAGATATTTTTTCATATTTCATCTTATTGTATAAATTTGGGGGTTGAACTATTATGAATAGAATCAGAATAAATTTTAAAAATAAAAAAATATGTAAAATTTCTGTAGCTTTTCTTTTAGCCATCTTCACAACCACACTGGTTGCATTTTTATCTCCTCAAAATGCATATTCGAGTAACTATTATTTAGAAGAAAATCATCATGTGACAAAATACGATAAGAATTTTGAAGAGAAGATTGAATATACTAATGGAAATTACTCTGGAATTCTTACAAAAGACGGCGACCCAATAGCCACAGTGACCGGTGGCAGTTATACTCCGGGTGACGAAAGCTATATAACTTATGATGTAGATACTGGAACTTCTGTTCCTCCATCAAAATGGCAATACAACAAGGATGGTTATACGGGAGATTTGAATCTGGTTAACTATGAAAACAACCCGACTGAAAAAGATTTAGGGCATTATGATCCTAATGATACACAATATTTTACTAGACGCGACCCAAGTCATATTAATATTGTAAAAAATCATTTTTATAATTTAGCAGATTGTAATAGTAATAATAACTCATTTTTAAATGAATCTAAACCTGTTCCTAATTCCTACCCTATTGATGATAATGGATATAAAGGTAATATACCGCTAATTGATGGTGACAAGATAAGTGATGTAGTATATCAAGATGAGGATGGGTATTATATACGGTGTAGAGAGTATGTTCCTATATATGGAGGTGATGTAGAAAAATGGATAACAGACATTCAAACAGTTGCTGATTATACAGGACACTATAGTGGCAAAGTAACCAAGGCAGATAATGACACCAGAGTTTGGCAGTATACTCAAAACTATATAGGCAACATGTATTCCAAAGAAATAATAGACCAGAATTTGGGTACTGGGGTTATGGATGGTGATCCTGTAAATGTTGTTACCGGTAATTTCCATTATAAAAACACCGATTTAAGTATTTCCGAACGGGGACTGCCTCTTGAGATAGTCAGATACTTTAATACCCTTGACGATAGAAATGGTGTCATGGGAATGAATTGGAGATTTAATTATGAAAGTAACCTTGAAATAGATGCTTCAACCGGAAATATCAGAGCTTGCTATCCTGATGGCCACAGTGTAGTATACAGACCAGTAAGCGGAAGTGATGAATATAAGTCTCCCGAACCGATATTGGACAGGCTTACAAAGAATACAGACAATACTTACACTTTAAAACTTCAAAGCAAAGACACATATATATATAACACAAATGGACAACTTACTTCAATGGCAGATAAAAACGGCAATGTAACAATTTTGCAGTATAGTGGAAATTTACTTAACAGAGTAAATGGTGCTGACGGTAAAGCACTAAATTTCGACTATGAAAACGGATATTTGAAGACTATAACTGATCCTATGGGAAGAACAATAGTATTTACTTACGATTCTAACCAACGTCTAACCCAGGTAAAAGGTATAGGCGGAGGTACGACTGTATATGAATATTATTCAAACGGTCTGATTAAGGCGGTAACCGATCAGAACAGCAGAAAGTATATTGAAAATGAATATGATGAATTTAACCGAGTAGTAAAGCAATATGATGAAAACAGAAACCTGACCGAATTCTCTTATGATGAAGTAAATATGGAGAATACTGAGACAGTAGCTTCAACAGGTAAGGTTATTAAATTTAAATACAATACAAACCTTTATGTTACTAAAAAAACCTTTGATGATGGAACATACGAGGAATATACCTATGATAAGTGGGGGAACAAGGATAGTATAAGAGACAGGAACGGAAATGTTACCAGCTATACATTTGATTCCCACGGAAATATGCTAACTGTAAAAACTCCTGATCCTTTTGGATATACTACAGTAATGACTTATGACAATAATGATAATCTTACTTCTATAGTAACTCCAGGAGGTTCTGAGACTACAATAATGTATGACAACAACAGTAACCTCACTAAAGTATCTACTAAGATTGATGCATCTACAACAGCATCTACAAATTATTCATATGACAGCTATGGTCGCGTAACATCTGTAGCCGACGCTGAAAACAACACTACATCCTATGAATATGGTATTAATGGCAGTCCTGTTAAAATAACTGATCCTGGAAATAATACCATAAATTATACTTATGATGATTTGAACAGGGTATCTTCTATGACTACTGCGTATGGTACAACTTCATATCAATATGACCTTAACGATAAAGTGGCTAAAGTTATAGATCCGGCTGGTAATACAACAAGAATGAAATATGACAACAACGGAAATCTTACAAAACTTATCAAGCCAATGCAATATAATACGGGCACTGATGACGGCACTGGTTATACATACCAGTATGATGCGATGGACAGGTTGATAAAACAGATAGATCCGCTTAACAACATATCAGCAGTACAATACAATACCCTTGGAGAGAAAACAAAAGAAATCAACCCGAATTACTATAATGCGGGAACTGATGACGGTACTGGAACAGGGTACGAATATGACGGCAGCGGACGAATAATAAAAATAGATAATCCGTCCGGTAAAAAAGCTAGAATAAAATATGATCCTGTAGGAAACAAAATAAAAACTATTGATGCAAATAATTATAATGAAACCATCGATGACGGTCCGGGAATTGAATATTCATATGACGAAATGAACCGGTTGGTTGAGGAAAAGGATACCGATGGTAATGTAATAAAACGTTTGGTTTATGATCAAGACAGTAGGATAGTTAAGGAAATTGATGCAAAAGGATATCTAAACGGGCAGGATGACGCATCGCGTTATGGTACTGAATATAAATATAATCTTGCAGGATGGCTTACAGAAATAAGGAAACCTGTAAAACAGGAAAACGGAACTGTATACTATCAGGTTAAGAAATATACATATGACCTTACAGGCAAAGTACTTCAGGAAAAAACATCCCCTGAGTATGTTAGCTTAACAAATGAGCCTTCAGTTTGGAATAGTATAAATTCCACTTATTATAAAAATGGCAAGTTAAAGACAGTATCTGACAGTGCAGGAGGCTATATCGAATATACGTATGATGCAGTAGGAAATTTAATTAGTGAGAAACAGAAAATCAATGACAGTAAATTCAGTGTGACTGGATACCACTATAACAATTTGGGGAAGATGGACAAATCGTGGCAGGAAATTGACAGTGAGGATTTAAAAGATGGAGGTTCGGGAAAAGTTAATGCTGAAACGCTTTATGAATATGATAAAAACGGCAATATTACAAAAATAACAAGACCGGAAGGATATGTCACTACATTACAGTACGATGACGCTGACAGGCTTACTGCAAAAAATGAAACAGTACCGCTTGAACAGCTGAACTTGAAAAAAACAGGAATTTCTATTACCTCTAATAAAACTGCAGCATATCCTGGACAGCAATTTGAATGTAGTATAGGTATACAACCTGATTCAACAGTAACAGGAGTTGATATACAAATCGATTATGATGAAAGAATATATCAGTTCATGGGCTTTAATCCCGGTGATTCCAATGTTTTTGTCGACGGAGGAACACCCGGGAAAATACACATTCGTGCATCAGGGACAAGCTATCAGAACACTACGACTCTTGCATCTATTAAATTCAAGGTACAGGATGGTATAGCCGGTATCGGATATATTTCAATTGATCCGGTTTCGGTTTATACGGACAGTCAGGGAAAGGAATACAAGTATTTTGAATCAGCAGGAAAGGCTATAAGTGTAGGCATTCCAGATTTGAATAATGATATGAAGGTGGGTGCGGATGATTTTACTCTTGATGCTCTTCAAAAGGGAGTATTTGCCGGCAGCCCTGAGTACAACGAAAAATTCGATATAAATGGGGACGGAGTAATAGATGTATCAGATCTTGACTATATAAAGGATTATCTGTTTGATAACGTAAAAATCAACGCGTTGGTTCCCGGAAAGTTCCTTGATAAATACATAAGCAACAGCTATGATATAACTTCAAGCACCGGTATCAGGACTACCACCTATGAATATGATAAAGTTGGAAACATTGTTAAGGAAACCGATTGTAACGGAAATTCGATTAACTACACTTATGATGCTTACAACAGGTTAATATCGGTAACTGACAAATCAGGAGCTAAATCAAGAGTATTTTATGATGAAACAGGTAATATCATAAAAGAAATAATGCCTGAAAACTACAACAGTTCATCGGATAATGGCGCCGGTACAACATATGTTTACGATGCTATGAATAGGTTGAGCAAAGTAATTGATGAAGAAGGAAATGTAACTCAAAACAATATTTATGATGTTTCAGGAGAATTAATAAAAACTATAGATGCCAAGGGTTACCTGTCGGGTTCTGATAACAGCAGCAGATATGGTACTGAATATACCTATGATATAGGTGGCAGGTTAACAAGTGTATGTACTCCTGAATCTAAAACTAAGGGTAAATTAAGCCAAAGCTATACCTATGATGCTATAGGAAATGTTCTAACATACACAGATGGAGAAGGGAGTACAACCAACTATCAAAGGAATATGTGGGGCAAGATATTGAAGGTGACCGATCCATATTCCATATCAACAACATATAATTATGATTATGCAGGTAATCTTACGTCGGTTAAGGATGGAAAGTCCAATACAACGCAATATAATTACAATAGCTTAAACAAGCTTGCTTCACTGACAGATGCACTTGGGCAGACCATTACATACAAATATGATAAAGAAGGCAGAGTTGCATCTGAAGTCGATAGGAACGGGCAGACAATACAATTCGATTATAACAGCGATAACAACCTCACTGGAAGAAGTATTGCAGGAAAAAATGAAAGTGAAAGGTACATATATGGCCTAGATGGACTCCTTAAGACAGCAGTAAATCCAACAAGCATTATTGATTACGATTATACAGCCAACGGTCAGATAAAAGATAAATCGGTAAACGGGGAAGCTGTACTTTCATACGATTATAACGGAAATGGAGATGTAATCAATGTTGCTGATAAGACCGGGACAGATACGTCTTATACTTATGATGTGAAAAACAGGCTTAAGACTGTATCTAACGGTAATAAAGGATTAGCAACCTATAATTACAACGCTGATAATACAATCGCTTCCGTGAATTATAATAATGGAGTCAATGTATCCTATGGTTATGATAAAAATCTCAATGTGACATCCCTGGTTAACAGAGATCCTCAGGGCAAAGCTATAGGAGATTATGCTTATACGTATGACAACAGCGGTAATCAGCTTACAAAAACAGAAAATGGTGTAAAGACAACGTATACATATGATAAGATGAACAGACTTCTTTCAGCAGGAAATCAATCCTATACCTATGACAATGCAGGTAATATGGCAACCAAAACTATCGGCAGCGATGTAACTTCCTACTCATATGACGCTAACAACAGATTAACCAGAAGTACAGATAATGGTATAATTACTACATACAACTATGATAAAAACGGAAATCAGGTTAATAAAAGCACGAATGGTCAGACAACAAATTATACATATGATGGATATAACCGCTTGATAGAAGTGGACAACCCAGACAGTACCTGGCAGACGAATATATATGATGCTGAGGGTATGAGGTCTGGAACTGTCGAAAACGGACTCCGTACTGATTATGTTTTTGATAGAGGGAATGTAGTTACAGAAACAAGTGAGAACAATAATGCCACCACCAGATATATAAGGGGAATTGACCTGATAGCTCAGGATAATGGAACCGGTTCGTCAGACTATTATCTCCATAATGCACATGGTGATGTAACAAATGTAGTAGATAATAACGGAAGTATATTGAACAGCTACAGCTACGATGCATTTGGAAATACAGTTTCAAGTTCTGAAAAAACAGCAAACAGATTCATGTATTCAGGTGAGCAGTTTGATAAGATTGCTGGGCAGTATTATTTAAGAGCAAGAAATTATGACCCGGCAACTGGAAGATTTGTTACAGAAGATAGTTATAAGGGTACCTTGAACAGCATTTTAAGTCTTAACTTATATACTTATTGTCTGAATAATCCTATTCTATTTTTAGATCCAAGTGGACATGAACAGATTGTTATCTCTGGAGGAAAGTATAGTGAGAAAAAAAGTGATTATCCTTACAATTTTATAGAAACAGCCATTAAAAGATTGCGAGAACTAAAGAAAGCTAATTCTTCGGAATCTATAACATGGATAATAGCAATGACTGGATATTCAGATAGCGATAGAAAACGTTTTATTGAAGATGCAAACGATATAGGTATAAATATAAGATTTATTCATTCTAATGGTGATTTATTAGACTATATTAACATAAAAGACGGTGGTAATAGACAAGAAGATAAAATTACAGAATTTGATGTCTTTGCGCATGGGTATGTTGGCTCAATAGAATTGGGTCTACATCAGCCCGACGAAAAGAATTTAAGTTTTAGTATAAATGACATTAAAAATATTGATAAAAATGCTTTTAATAATCCTAATGCTAAATTTTATACATGTAATACAGGAACTAGCGTTAACGGTGGAAATAGTTTTGCACAAGAATGGGTAAATAAAGTAGGAGGTAAAGCGTTAGCCTTTATTGGTAAAACAAGCTATGATAATATTAACAAAGGAGAAAGCATTTGGAGTAAAATTAATCGTTATCTGTACGGTTTTTCTTGGTATGGCTCTAAAAATTATCCTAGTGCAGGATTAAATGCTTATTCACAAACGTTTGTTCCTCAAAACTGATTATTAATATTATGATTTTGTTTTGCTTTATTGCTAAAGATTAATCAAAAATGTATTTCAATAAATGGGGGAAAGTTTATGCTAAATCTTGCATCAATCAAGAGAGGTAATGTAAAAAAAGTGACAATAATAATTTTAATAATATTTGTTCTTACCATTGTAGCCCTAAATTTTATTCCCATAAAAAACTGCATTAATATAAAAGATATAATTGATAGAGGTAATAAAGCAATCATCTGTAAACACGACCAAGTTACCGGGGCAAGTTGGGTAGTTATAGGTGACTCTGATGGGTTATTTGAAGAAGGGAAGGGGGAATATATTGATATTATTGGCAATATACCTGATACTAAATTAAATTCTAGTGTTTTACTTGGTGACAATGAGTACTTATTTGAAGGTAGTTTTGTTGAAACTAAGGAATTACATGGCGAAAGATATAGAGTGTTTAATGTTACAGATTGGGATATGGTAAACCCTATCGATAGAGCTTCTCTAAGAGGTTATATAAGTCCAAGAAGTTATTTGAATATTTTTGATTTCTTATTCTAATGAGTTTAAAAGCCGGCTAGTAGCCCAACCTCAATGATAATGCTTCCTTTATAAAACAGTTTTATTATTTTTAACTGTCTAACATAAATGGAGCATATAACATTAAGGATGGGTTATTTTTTAATAATACATTTATTATATTAATAAAAAAAATCAGACTAATATAAAATAAGTTATAAAGGGGCTATATGAAGACTTTAGTTATAAAACCATGGCCTTTTAAAAAAGACGAGATAGCCTGTTTACAGTGGATAGGGTCTCCTTTTCAAAGTGAATCAAATCAGTGGTTTATAAATTGTGTTTTCAATGATACCAATGGAAATACCAAACAAATTGAATTACCCTTCGGAACATTACCGGGTATTAAGATCGGAAGAAAATATAAGAATGGGATTTGGGTTGACAATGAGGATTCAAAAGAAACAATTCAAGTGGATATTCCGAAAGATACTACATTCCAGATTTGTTCGTTAAGTGAAATACCGAAAAAATTAAACGACGTTAATGGTGAAACAAGATTTAATAATGATCTGCTTTGTCATTTCCGAATTGGAGAGAACAATTATTATGTTCCTTGTATGGAGGTTGTTGGTAGTATTCTGGCTCCATATCAAGCCTTTATAAATAAAATCCTAACCCCTTCAGGGCTTGAGGACTTCATTGAAGCAGTTGAACCAGGTTTAAATATTATAAATATAAAATTCACCGCAGAGTATCCTAAAAAACTGCTTAAGCCTGAGGTGGTTGCTTACTTTGCATGGCTAAGATTTAATAAGGATGCCAGAAGAGAATGGAATGCGGTATATAAAAATTTACTTGCCCGAGCTGCTGAAACCCTTCCTCTTTTTCCTGCACTTGCATTGATAACGGCGCTGCCGTTGAAAGCTGTTCCCCCATTGAGTACTGATAGTACATGGAAGTTCAAAGGTACAAGCTATATAAATAATTTTCTTATACAAGAAATTACTTATAGGTCAGGCTTAGATCCTGTTTTTGCGTCTGTTAAATATAGTCATCCTGATTCTATAACCGGGAATAAGGGTAATAGCCCCGGACTGAAATCAAATAAAAGAAGGAAGTATAAAGAGGGTGAAACCAGCCAATTTGTAGATAACATAGGATTACCTTCAAGAAAGAAAAGAAGCAGCATGTCTATTAAACAGCAGGAAGCGCAATTTATTTTTACTGAAAGAGTTGATGTCGAAAAAATACGAAATAAATCGAAAAGCGTTAATTCGGGACGTAATGATAATAGGCAAATTAATTTTAATAATAACAGCAAAGAATCAATTAATATCGGGACTACTCAGGACTGGACTCTTGAAGGGAAATTTAATCAAATTGAATTCTTTTTATTGCAAATGGTTAGGGAAAACTTTGAAAAAGGATTGGAAAAATTCTTTAAGGCTTTAGAATATGTAAAAAAATATTATAGAAGCATAGATTTTGAAATTAGTGTTGTTTATATGCCAACTAAAAGAACATTCTCTTTAAATGATAATGGTACTAGACGTAGGTGTGCTATTATCAAAGCTTACAACAGATCTGTTTTCCAATGCTACATACTTGAGCTAAGCAGGAATGATGAATGGCCGATATCAACTCTATTTATCAGACCTATTTCCACTAGTTATACTAATGATGAATTTGAAAGCTTAATTAATAAATTACTATATAAGGTTATAGAAAATGGAGGACATTGGGATGCGACAACAATAGACAGTATTGCCATTTATAGATTTGAAATTTCAAAACATATAATGAAAATCTGGGGACAGTTAACAAGAATTGACAAAATTATACAAATGGTATATAATGGTAACTAACGAATGCGAGGTGAGCCATTATGCCAAGAACTCATAGAATAAAGGACCCTGAGGCAATTTACCATGTTATGTCCCGGAGCATATCAGAATTCAACCTGTTCCCCGAAAACTCAGATAAAGACAAATTTCTTGATATTCTTCAAGAGTGCATGAACAAATATAACTGCAAAACCTACGCCTATTGCTTAATGACTAACCATTATCACCTTATCCTGGATACCTTAGGTTTTGACATATCAAAGTTTATGAAGAGCCTTAATCAAAGGTATGTAAAGTACATAAATAAGACCTATAAAAGAAGGGGCCACCTCCTGGATGAAAGGTTCAGTAGTAAGATAATCGACTCGGAGGAGTACCTTTTAACAGTATCTGCTTATGTACATAATAATACCAGGGATTTGCCCGAATATAACGGGAAAGAGAGTGAGTATCCGTATTCCTCAATGGGAATATACCTTGGAAAGAGAAAAGAAAAAAAGGTCATCGTTGATACTGATTTCATACTTGGCTGTGTTAATGAAGCTGACCGGAAAGAGGCAGTGAAAAGGTATGAAGAAATGGTAATTGAACACAGAGATATAGGTATCAATCGGAAGCTGAAGCAGTACCTTGAAGAATTCCAGAATGAGCAGTATGAATACAGGTCTTACAGGAAAGTGCTGCTGAGAGATAAAAAGCCTGAGGATGTAATAAATTTAATTGCCAATCGGTTTGGAGTAAAGGATACAAGTGAACTGATGCATAGGTGGAAGCGGAAGACAATGGACTTCCGGCGGGTTACAGCATATGTTCTTAACGCATTCTGCGGCATGGGGATCAACGAAGTTGCAGGATACATGCATAACATAACAGCATCCTGTTGTACAAATTTAAGTAACAGGGGATTTGAGATAATACGGAATAATAAATGGAATAGTTTAGTAACAGAATTATATAATGCCTAAGAGATGAACAATTATTCAAAGAAGGCTTATTTAGAACGCCCCAAAAAGTAAAAAAACGGTTACCGTTACGGAAAATACTGAAAAAAATCATTGAAAGTAAAATCTGCTCTAGAAAGTGCAGATTTTTTTTGATAAAATTTTGTTAGTAAAAATTGGTAAATGTCCCTCCCATTTTTTGTAATACTTTTTTGCCATTTTGGTATTGGAATTTATTGTCTATTTCGAACTATGCATAATGCTTGAGTCCACATAACAATTATTTGACCATATGGAAAATTATTGATATTATAACATTATGATTGTAATAAAAATGAATTAATCTTATCTTAGGCGGTAAAGTAAATGACAAGTTTGGATAAATTGTATGAGATAGAGAAAGATTTTGGTGTTATAGGCTTAACGCTAACAAAAGATTTTTCGCCATACTTTTGCACGCCAGTTAATGCTTTTGTATTTGCACAGCTTGGTCAAGATGGAATACATTTTTGTATCGTTAGAAGTGAAAAAGGGATTGAAAACTCACCGGTTTATGTGGTTAGCCCTACAGAGCCAGAGCACTATATTGAGTTAGTCGGAAGGAATTTAATTGACTTTTTGAATCTAGTAATAACATGTAAGGATGCCACGGCTTTAGAATATATCAGTTATGCGTCAGAAGATAAGTTTAATAAATATATTGAGGAAATAAAGGGACAATTACTTGAAAACCCTGATTTTAATATCGCTGTAGAGGATGTTTTATGCACATTAAAAACAGTATTTATGCTACAAGAAATTAATAATGTGTATAGTCATGTAAAAGATACAAAAGAAAATTCAATATACCATGCTAATTTAACTTTTTCAAAAGAGTATCAAGATTTGATTACATAAGAAAGATGTCAGTATTCGGGGATAGTTTACAAAAATTAATAATGTATTGAATAAAAGGACAGATGCCGATATTTGTTATGTAGACAAATATAAAGGGATGAGTCATCATGAACCATTTGTTAATTAGAAGAATAATCGGAATAGTTGTTATATTTTGCGGTATGATGGCCGGTATGTTAATTTTTGCAGGCTCGCTAAATTCGGGCTTGGCTTTTGGTATTTTTGGAATTTGTCTGGCATTAGGTGCAATGGTTCTTAAGATTGGAGCCGGTAAAGATAGTATAACCCTCAATTTAAGAGAAGATGGGATTGAACCTGCAATTACATCAGAAAAAAGCGGTCCGGATAATATAGATAAAAATCCTGTGAGTGAAGATAAATCACGAACAGAACAAGAGGATATTAACCAGGAAAGCCAACAGCCTGTTAATAGCCGGCAATTTCCCAAGAAACTAAAATTGATTATTATAATTGCCGGAATCTTATTATTATTTGACATAATATTTTTTATTATTGTTTTTACGAAATAATAGGAAATAAAGAGAAAAGCATTTGGATATAATTTTTTTATTTTGTTAATAAGCCTTCCTATTTTAGCAAATATTATTTAGGTAAAATTATTTTTATAGGAGGCTAACTAATGAAAACCAATACGAAAGTACCTCTGGTTTTATCTGAAATAACATCATTATGGAATGAGTACATGAATGATAGTTCTGCGATATGTCTATTTAAATATTTTTTAAATGATATTGATGATGAAGAGATTCGTTCAGTATTGCAGCATGCCTTAACCGTGTCCGAAGAGCATATTAAGTACAAGAATCAATTGATGGAACAGGAAGATTTAGCAATACCTGTTGGTTATACTGATCAGGATGTAAATATTAATGCACCCCGCCTATTTACCGATTCTTACTACTTGCTCTATTTGAAGAATATGTTGAGTTTTAGTTTGGAAGGATATTCGCTTGTATTAAGGTACGTAACACGCCCGGATATAAGGGATCATTTTTCAAAGTGTCTGGTTGAAGCCATTGATATGTATAATAAGGTAGTTGATGTTGAATTATCAAAAGGTCTTACTTTGAGAGTTCCCAGGGCGGAGGTCAAAAAAAGGCCAATCTTTCCAAAAGATACATCAATATTGAAAGGCTTGCTGATTGAGAATCCAAGACCGATGTATGCAAGGGAAGTCGTTAATACTTTTAGCGGAATTACTATGGATATATTCGTAAAAGCTACTCTGATTGCATTTGCTAAAGTTGTTGATACTCAGTTAATAAAAGAACATTTATTAAAAGGAAGAGATATTGTTTCCAAACATTTAAAGGGCTTTATTTCTAAGTTGGCTAATGAAGATTTACCAACACCTTCTACTTATGAATCGTATGTAACAGATTCAATCATTTCGCCATTCTCAAATAAATTAATAATGACTATTGTACAACAATTATTAAACTTCGGGCTGATAGTTGACGGTTCTGCTACTGCTTTTTCTCTGAGATCCGATATAACCGCATTACACCTGAAGTGTGCAGCTGAAATAGGTAAATACGCGATGGATGGTTTGAAAATTATGATAAACAATGGATGGTTTGAACAACCGCCGCAAGTCGTTAATCATGATTCTCTTTAATCGACTTAAACAAGCTTTTTTAATGAATTCCACACTTGACCAGCAGGGATTTATTGAAACCGATTATAATTATTCCGTAATCACCATTTCAAGTGGTTCTCTCGTAGGTGCAAAACTTAATATATCAGTTTTATATATATGATTTTTAATGAAAAAGACTATAATGAATATGTACTGAAAGAAGATAGAGATAACAAATTAAAGCTCCATATTAGATAACATTCAACAACCTAATTGGATGCAAAGTTTGGGGGGAGATACATGTCGGAAAGATTCGAGAACCCGAGTTTACTGTTCAGAATTGAAGATGAGCTGCTTAATAACAGGCTGGGCGGTTTTGTTTATAAAAAGCACATTGCAGGTCTTGGCTTGAAAGGCAGTGAAAAAATCCTTGATTTCGGAAGCGGTTCAGGTGCCGGCTCAAAGCATCTTGCAAAATTGCTTGCCAAAGGCGGAGGACAGCTTACCTGCGTGGATATTTCATCAATTCTTGTAAACAAGGCAAAGAAAAGAATGAGGAAATATAATAACGTTGACTACAAGGTGGGAAAGTTGGAGGAGCTGGACATACCTTCAAATTCCCATGACGCAATATATATTTTTTATGTTCTACATGATGTTGATAAGGATTTAAGACAAGGTATAGTAAAAGAATTGTTTCGAATCCTGAAGGATGACGGTAAACTCTATATTGGAGAACCGCATAAGAAAAACCATGGAATGCCTGCCTCAGAAATAAGGGATCTGATGAAAGAAGCCGGCTTTGAAGAACTGCAATATAATGATTTAAAATCTGTTTACAAAGCTGTATTTATGAAAAGTAATACTTAAGATACATATTGCAGGGATGGTTTCCGGGTTTATAAACTGGAAATCGTCCCTGCTTTTCGTTGTAGATAAAGTCTTTGAAATTTAATAATTAATTGACATGGAAGAAAATGGCCGTTATAATTAAAGTACAGTGTACTTATAAGTACGCTGTACTTTAATTATAACGGAGTAAAAGAATGGCTCAATTTGCAAAAGACGAAATCAGACAGAGAATTATTGATATAGCCCGGGAGGAGTTCCTTGAAAAAGGATTTGAAAAAGCATCCATAAGAACGATAACTGCCAAGGCTAAGACTTCAAAGAGTAATTTATATAATTACTTCAATGATAAAAATGACCTGTTTTGTTCTGCACTGGAACTGACTATAACTAAGATAAGGAAAGGACTTGAACTTGCAAAGCAGTTTAATGTACCCAAAGATGCGGATGAATACACTCTTAAGTCACAAGTATTTGTTGTAGGCGCAATTAATCGGTTTGTAGCCGAAAACCTGGCAGACGTTAAACTACTGCTTTTCAAATCTCAGGGAACATCCTTGGAAAGTTTTAAATATGAGGTTTTGGAAGTATTTACGGACAATATGTATGAGTGGGCAAAGTCAATAAGGACAAATAGAGAAATATCAAAACTTTTTGTCCGCAGTATATGTAGTTTTTATTTAAGTCTTATTGAGCAGGCCATTCTGTATGGAAACTCTGCAGAAATGGAAGAGTTTCAGAAGCAATCAACGAGTTTTATCTATAATGGCTGGAGGGGTATCTTCAAGGAAAGTAATGAATAGAAGCAAGTAATTGGAATAATTGAAGGGAAGCGGATATCATGAAAAGGAGAATCCAGACAAAAACCTCAAGGACAGCTGAATTTACATGCATGATCAGATTTCAGTCCTATCTGGAGAAAAGAGAGCAATTTAAGAGTGATGATTATATAACTTTGGTTATTGTAAATTCAATAATAAAGCTGCTTTTTATCATGCCACCTGTCAAGAAAATTTTCCTGAAAAAAATATATCCACCAGGAATATATGAATATGTGATAGCCAGGACAAAATTTATCGATAAGGAGTTAAAAGAAGCACTACTGGGAGATATAGAACAGGTACTTATTTTTGGGGCGGGCTTTGATTCCCGTGGAATCAGATTCCAGGAGGTAGCAAAAAACATAGAAATATTCGAACTGGATGCGCCGATCACTCAAAAGGCAAAAATTGAAAGATATAAGGAGAAGGGAATTAAAATACCTGAAAATCTTAGATTCATACCTGTTGACTTTAACAGGGATAGTATACCTCAAAGGTTAGAGGAGAATGGATTCAGAAAAGATAAGAAAACCCTTTTCATATTGGAAGGATTAACAATGTATCTTGAGCCTGAGTCAGTAGACAGTACCTTTAAATTAATTTCAGAATATTCTGCAATTGGGAGTAAGGTAATTTTCGATCACATATATGATTCTGTTGTAAGAAGAGAAAATCTTTATGAGGGTGAGAAGGAATTATATCTTGGAGTTTTGCAAAGAAACGAAAAATTTACCTTCGGGATAAAGAAGGGAAGCGTTAATGATTTTTTATCCGCATACGGGTTTGAAGCAGTTGATATTCTGGACTCAAATATGTTGGAGGACATGTTCTTCAGGGATGAGCAAAAAAACCTGCTGGCAAAGGTCAATGGAACCCATTGCATTGTGACGGCCATAAAAAATTAAGATTCCCCTTATTAATTTGCTGTTTATTGGTTATTGTGGTATAATCCCGCAATAGGTTTGTTTTCAAGGGGAATTCAAAATGGTTAATAAAATCCTTTCATATACATTGATACTGATAACAATATCCGCTCTTCTTTTTATCGGCAAAGCAGGTGCGGAAACTCAGCTGCCGGCTGTTTACAAGCTGGAACCCAAATATCTTGTAACAGACTTTAATTCTCAAATGATAGCATCAACAATAACGCAGGATCAAAACACCTTCAGCCTTCAGGGAAATTTCAGAACAAACGGCGATTTAGCTGGAATGAGCTGGGAAGTGAATGATAATTACAGCCACCCAGCTTTTAAATATCCGACAAACCCCGATTTTTCAAGTGTTAAACTAAGGTATGATTACACAATCTCGGGATACACCCAACCTATGAATTCATCCCAGGCACCATCTCTTACCATAGAAACAAACGACGGTCAAACTTATATTGTACGGTTGTGGAATTATGTCATAAACAGGCCGGTTGACAATTGGGAAGCCGGTTCTGGTACTTTATTTCCTCAAAACAGAAGCTCAGGCAGTGCATCGGGTTTAAAAGGAACCATAGAAATAGATTTTGATAATTTATATGCCGGCTGGGCACCTTACACCTGGGTCCCGGCTAAACTGGATAAAGGGAAAGTAATCCAGCCGGCCCAATGGAAGCTGGATCCCTCGTGGAAAAAGGTGCCGGTAAATAAAATAAAAAAGATAATGTGGGCATTCGTACCGGAAGGATATACGGGTGGTACAAAAACGCTTGGAGATTCCAAACAATTTGAGGTTTACTTTAATAATTGGAATGTTAGCGGAAATACCTTTCTGGATTATGAGAAACAAGCCCTGCCGCCCACTTCAGTAAGGCTTTGTGATGATTATGACGATGTATACAATCTGACACCTGAAAGAATTGTCAGCGAATATGATAAATTAGGCTATAGCGGCATGGTTGATTTTTACATAGGGGCCTCACATTACTATGATAAGCTATCAGGGGTTATGAAAACAGGTTACCCGTTCAATTATGCATTTGAAAAGTGGTATGCCGATTATGTCAAAAGGCTGAAAGAGAAGGATATTCAGTTGGTTCAGTCCATATCAATGGAGAATGTGGATGCACCCTCCGATTGGTGGCAGAGAACATGGAACGGAAAGGCTGCAACCACCGGATGGACCCCGGCTCCGCACTTGTTAAGCTTTACCAATCAGAACGTAAAAAGCTTTTATAAATTATGTATTTTAAATCTGGCAAATATCGCAGATAAAAACGGAATGAAGCCTGTTGTACAGCTGGGAGAGCCATGGTGGTGGTTTGATGAATCGACCAAGGATCAGCCGCCGTGCTTCTACGACAAGGCAACAAAGCAGCTGTTCCTTAAGGAAAAAGGTTATTCCATGCATGTGTTCAAATCCAGCCATGAAGCTTTAAAAGGTTATGAGGATATGCTTTATTGGTTAAGAGATAAAAACGGTCAATTTACATTATTCTTAAGAGATGCATTAAAACAAAAATATCCCTCTGCCCAGTTTACAGTATTGTTCTTTCCGCCATCGGTAACCGATAAAGACAGGGTACCCGCCATGATGAGTACTGTAAATTTCCCTAAGAACCAGTGGAAGTATCCCAACCTGGACTTCTTTATGCTCGAAGACTATGATTACCTGATAGCCGGTCAAATGGATAAGCATAATTCGGAGCTGACCTTTGTTCAAAAGAATCTAGGCTATCCGTCCGGTAAAATCGATTATATTTCCGGATATGTACAAAACAAAAATAATAAAGCGGTATGGAACAATATTGACCAGGCAATTAAAGACGGTTTTAATCAAAACTTCAGAAACACTTATGTTTGGGCTTACTCACAAATAAGGAGAGATGGCTGGATACCACCGGCAGCAGTAATTTCAAACAAGCCTTAAGGCAAAATCCCAGACCAAAGGAGTTTTTGAAAACATATGAATAATCATTCATATATATTGACATAATTGTTCAATACAGCATATAATAAACACAAGACACATGAATACTTATTCAAGTATTCAAACTATAGATAAAAAGAGGTAGATATGATGGTGGATAACAGGAATGAACTGGACCGTTGTGATTGCAATGTCATCCATGAGAATGTAGTGAATGAGGTCAGAGAAAAAATGCCCGATGAAGAAAACCTTTACGACCTTGCAGAGCTTTTTAAGGTTTTTGGTGATACTACAAGAATAAAAATACTTTGGGCATTGGCAGAATCTGATATGTGTGTATGTGATATTTCTGTTCTGCTAAATATGACTCAATCGGCAATATCACATCAATTAAGGGTCTTAAAGCAAGCCAGACTTGTCAGGAACAGAAAAGACGGAAAAATTGTCTTCTATTCGCTGGACGATGCGCATGTAAAGCAAATATTCAACCAGGGCCTGATCCATATAAATGAAAAATAAACGCAGTAATATGGAAAGAGCAACGGTTGAATATGACGATGGACTTATTTCAGCCAATAATGTAGAAGAAGTATGATGCACCGGCTCTGGCTACAGCAAATATAGGTATGGCTATAGGAACGGGAACAGATGTTGCAATAGAGGCGGCAGATATCACTCTTATGCGCGGAGATTTAAGAACAATTCCTGCTGCAATAAGACTTTCAAGAAAAACCATGAGGAAAATAAAACAGAACCTGTTCTGGGCATTCTTCTACAATATTATAGGAATACCATTTGCAGCCCTGGGCTTCCTTAATCCTATGATAGCCGGAGGAGCCATGGCTTTCAGCTCGGTATCGGTTGTTACAAACTCGCTTAGCCTGAAAAGATATCACCCTCAGTGAAAAGCATGAATTATGTAACATAAATATTAATGTTTACATAAGATGTATGAGTAAAAGTAATTGAAAGGGGTAGATCATATGGCAGACGGAGCAGGATCCGGAGTGGCTAGACTGGCACCTAATTGGCCTGCACTACTTGCTTCATGGATAGGAACGACAGTAACAATATTTACAAGTAGCGGCGGAGAATCTGGCGCCGGTTTTACAGGAGTACTTTTGTCAGTTAATGATGTATTTGTAAGATTGATTTCCAGAATCGGTCCGCCTCCAGGATGCGCACTCGGAAACGCTTGCAGCGGATTTGCAGTTGGCGGAGGCTATGACGGTGGTCGCTGCGGCGGTGCGGGATTTGGCGGAAGTTTCGGCGGACCGGCAAGTGTACCCGGCGCTGTAACTGCAGGAGGCTGGGATGGAATGCCGGTTTGGACAGTGGGTTCTGTTGTTGACATTCCTGTAGCAGCAATAGTTTCATTTGTTCATAATGCAGTTTGATCAGGAAACTGAAAAATGTTCTGTAAAATTTAGATCATTAAAAATAGGTAGGGCTGAATATTTATCAATCAGCCCTATGTTTTAAGCAATATTACCTTTAAAAAAATTCTTAATAATTATTGCTTAAAGGCAAAGCTGCATAGGCAGCTTCTTAATATGTTTTTTCAGGTGATTATTTCGGATCAACAAATCCTCCACCAAAACCCGGGCACCAGAATAGAATCAGGAATACGAGTATAAAAAACAATACGGTAGAATTTTCGAAGAATCCCCCAAAGCCTATACCATCTGACATTTGACGCTACCTCCTTGATTTGAATGTTTAATATTCTGTTTTATACTATGCATACTTTTACTTTTATGTTAATAGTTTCATAAA
>JAUZPR010000055.1 GCA_030705825.1 Bacillota bacterium
CCTGTTTTTTTATTATTTTTATCAAAAAATGACATTACATTGTATTCACATATTTAATGGTTTATAATTTATAAGATTTAATACAATAATAGCTGCAGCAAGGAGTCGTAATAATGAGCGAAAAATCCAGAAGAATTGTAATGACAGTGTTTGGTGTTTTAGTAGCAGGGTTCAGCGTTGGGATGTTTAATTTTTCAGCATTCGGAATGGACCCATTTCAGGTATTTGCACACGGGATATGGAAGCACCTGTCAATAGGATACGGAACCTTCTATTCCATATTGAACCTTATCATGCTGATCTTCATATTTATTTTTGACAAGCGTAAAATAGGCCTTGGTACTTTAATAAATATCTTTCTGCTTGGATATATAGTACAGTTTCCATCATGGCTGTTCGCAGCATGGATTCCGAATCCGTCACTGGTAATACGGTTTGTATTCCTACTAATAGGAATAATAATCATAAGCTTCGGTTCTTCACTATATTTTACAGGAGACCTGGGAGTTTCCACTTATGATGCGGTTGCACTTATCCTCTCAGAAAAGAAGATAGCGAAGTTTCAGTACTTAAGAATAGGTTCCGATCTGATTTGTACAATAATCGGATTTTTGCTAGGTGCGACAGTTGGAATAGGAACGTTGGTAACAGCCTTTTTCATGGGCCCAATAATAACCTTATTCAACCGTAAGATATCCATACCTTTCAGATATGGAAAAACCGGAATGAAGCAAGGAAACGTGTCTGATCCGGCTTAATAAAAAAGAAGGGAGGTCTTTGCATCAAGCACAAGACCTCCCTCTTTATGTAAGACTAATTTATCCCATACGTTTTTTGAACTCGGCTGTCAGAGCAGGAACGACTTCCAGAACATCTCCTACTATTCCGAAGGTAGCAACCTTGAAAATAGGTGCTTCCGGGTTCTTGTTAATTGCGATGATGGTATCTGAAGAAGACATACCTGCAAGATGCTGGATAGCACCCGAAATTCCGCAGGCAATGTAAACCTTCGGACCAACGGTTTTACCGGTCTGTCCGACCTGGTGGCTGTATTCGATCCAACCTGCGTCGACAACTGCACGTGAAGCTCCTACAGCAGCACCGAGTACGGCTGCAAGCTCTTCGACATATTTGATGTTCTTGGGATCTCCTATGCCTCTGCCTGCAGAAACTATTATGTCTGCCTCGGTAAGATTGACCATTTCACACAAGTTGGAAACTACTTCCTTTACATTTATCTTAACATTCTCAGAAATTATGACATCAGGTTTAATAATTTCGCCTTTTCTGCCTGTATCAGGTTCAAGTGCCTTCATTACCTTGGGCCTGACTGTAGACATCTGCGGTCTGTGATTGGGGCAGATTATTGTAGCCATAAGGTTACCGCCGAAGGCAGGTCTGGTCTGAAGAAGGATCCTTCTTTCAGGATCAATTTCAAGACCTGTACAGTCAGCAGTAAGTCCGGTATTTAATCTGGAGGAAATACGGGGAGCAAGTGAACGTCCATAGGTTGTGGCTCCCATAAGAACAATTTCCGGTTTATATTTTTTAATAAGCTGAACAAATATATCTGAGTAGGATTCATCATTGAAATTTACCAGCGACGGATGGTCTACCACATAAACATTGTCTGCACCGTAAGATATTAATGACTTTGCAGTTTCTTCCATGTTACTTCCCATTAAAACTGCAGACAGGGGAACCGAAAGCTGGGACGCAAGCTTGCTGCCTTCACCGAGAAGCTCCAATGCTACGCTTGATGGAGTTCCGTTCTTTTGTTCTCCGAATACCCATACGCCTTTATAAGATGAAAGGTCTTGGGCTACTACTTCCTCATCCTTTGTCAGATCTATAGCTTTAAATTTGCAGGATGACACACATGCGCCGCACAATGTGCAGTTATCAAGAATCCTTGCTTTTTTGTCCTCCACAGCTATAGCTCCGAAGGGACAACCTCCAATACATATCTTACAGCCTATACATTTATCGGTTAAAATTTTTATACTGGCCATGTTAACCTCCCGAAAGCAATCGACAATTGAAAATTGATAATTGACAATGCTATTTAATAATAAATATTTTAATATAATTTATTTACAAGTCATGAACTGCATGTTCAGAAGCTTATCTGCAAGCTTTTGAGCCTGTTCTTCAGATGTTCCTTCTATCATTTCACTTTGAACATCATGAACCGGAACGAAGGTCTTTACAACCTGTGTAGGTGAACCCTTAAGTCCACATAAATTCTTATCGGCATTTATATCATCTGCAGACCAAATATTAACAACAGCCTTCTTTGCACGCATCATACCTTTTATGGAAGGCAGCCTTGGCTCGTTTATTTCCTTGACAACAGTAATCATAGCCGGCAATGGCATTTCCACAACCTCATAACCGTCCTCGGTAAGCCTTTGGCATCTGATATAGCCATCTTTAATTTCTTCTATCCTTCTTACATAGGTTGTATGGGGAATACCAAGCTTTTCTGCAAGACTTGGTCCAACCTGGGCAGTATCTCCGTCTGTAGCTTGCTTACCGCAGATTATGAGATCAAAATCTCCTATTTTCTTAATTCCCATTGAAAGAGTGTAGGAGGTGGCAAGGGAATCGGCACCGGCAAAAGCTCTATCGCTTAAAAGTACGGTATCATCTGCACCCAGACCTATTGTTTCCTTTAAAGAATCGCAAACAGCCTGAGGCCCCATACTGATAACGGTAACTTTTCCACCAAGCTTTTCACGTATTCTCAAGCTTTCTTCAACTGCATACATATCAAATGGATTTATTATGGACTCAACGCCTTCACGAATTATTGTGTTTGTTTCCTTGTTCATTTTAACTTCGGTAGTAGCAGGAACCTGTTTAATACAAACAACTATATTCAATACCTTCACTCCATTTCAAATAATAATTTGAAGTTACAATTATATAGGATTAAAGCCATTAAAGACCTTAATCCTATTAATTTGACCGATTTAATTGTAAGCAACTGTACACTGTAAACTGTACACTGCTTTACTTGCCTGCCAGTTCCTTTATAAGCTCGAGAGCGATAACATTTCTCTGAATCTGGTTTGTTCCTTCATAAATCTGAGTTATCTTTGCATCTCTCATTTTCTTTTCAATCGGATATTCCTTCATGTAGCCGTAACCGCCCATAACCTGAATGGCATCCGTAGTAACCTTCATTGCAGTATCGGAAGCCATAACCTTTGCCATAGCGGATTCCTTGGAGAAGTTCTTGGCTCCGCTGTCAATAAACTTACAGGTCTGATATACAAGTGCTCTGGATGCTTCAATCTGAATAGCCATATCAGCCATCATATGCTGAATAGCCTGGAAAGAAGATATAGGCTGACCAAATTGTACCCTCTGTTTAGAATATTTTACTGCTTCTTCAAAGGCTCCCTGTGCAATTCCCAATGCCTGAGCTGCAACTCCGGGTCTGGTCCTGTCAAGAGTTTTCATTGCAACTATGAAGCCCATTCCTTCTTTGGAAAGAAGATTTTCCCTTGGTATTCTGCAGTTGTCGAAAACAAGCTCTCTTGTGCAGGAAGCTCTGATTCCCATCTTGTTTTCCTTTTTACCAAAGGTAAAGCCGGGAGTATCCTTTTCAACTATGAATGCTGAAAAACCCCTGGCTCCTTTTGATCTGTTGGTACAAGCAACTACTGTATAAACATCAGCTTCGCCGCCGTTTGTAATCCACTGCTTAGTTCCGTTTAAAACATATTCATCTCCGGCAAGAACTGCTGTTGTCTGGATACCTGCCGCATCACTGCCTGCGTTTGCTTCTGTGAGTCCGAATGCTGCAAGCTTTTTGCCTGATGCTATGTCAGGAAGATATTTTTTCTTCTGTTCTTCGTTTCCAAAAAGAATGATAGGGAAGGTTCCAAGACCGGTACCTGCAAATGCAAGTGAAATTCCGCCACAAGCCCTGCTGAGTTGTTCTACTACCAGGGACATTTCAAATACTCCTCCGCCCAGTCCGCCATACTCTTCGGCAATGTATACACCGCAGAGGTCTGAGTCGGCAAGGATCTTTATTATTTCATGAGGAAATTTACCCTGCTCATCATACTCGATAGCTATTGGAGCAATTTTTTCGTCAGCAATTTTAGCTGCGAGTTCTTTAATCATTTGTTGCTCTTCTGTTAAGAAATAGTCCATTTTTTGCACTCTCCTTAAAAGTTATATATTCAGTTAAATAAAAGCCGGTGAACTTAAAATACAAGGAGAACCAGCTATACCGGAATTGCAGAACTTATGTAGAATAGGATCGAAAATCTGCAAACGGTTGAAAATAGTCGACTGTTATCAATTACTAATAATATCTGGTAATAAATATACTACAAAAAAGTATATTATAATTTCATACCCAATGCAACAATTTCCTTCAAAAACATTGGATGCTAAGCCTGATAAATACTTAAATCATATGATATAATTGTTTTTATAACAAGGATTTGGAAACAATATCAATCAGCGCATGGAGTTAATATATGAAGATTCTTTACTTTACAGATACACACATAACTACTTTCAAGCCTTATAACAGAAAAGACAATTATTATGAGGCTGTTAAGAATAAATTTATTGAAGTAATTGAAATAGCTGAAAAGGAGCAGGTTGACTATGTTTTTCATGGGGGAGACTGGTTTGACAGACCAGAAATAGATACAACGGTAATAAATGAGTTTATTAAAATAATTAAACTTTTTAGAAGTCCGGTTTACACGGTAGCCGGAAACCATGACATATATATAAGAAATCCCGATTCCCTTGAAAATACTATGCTGGGTGTACTTGAACAAAATAATCTGGTACGTTTGCTGCATAGTGATGAGTTTGTAATATTGGAGCAGGACGGAATACGGTTACAATTAACAGGAAAGCCATATCAATTCAATATAGATACAAAGGAAAGAAAGAATGCTTATATAATCAAAAAAAGAAGTGATGCTGATTATGCTATAAACATAGTACACGGAATGCTTCTCCAGGAACCTTTTCCGAAAGGCGTCAGTTATACACTGATAAGGGATGTAACGGAAACTGAGGCTGACATTACGTTGTCAGGACATTATCACAGCGGATTCGGTATTATAAAAGTTGGAGAAAAGTATTTTATTAATCCCGGCAGTCTGGTAAGGATAACAAATTATAAAAGCGAGCTGGTACGAAGACCAAGGGTGTTTATTATTGAACTTGATAAAAGGATAGATATTAGGCAGATTGAATTGATTAGCGCTCTTGAGGGAAACGATGTATTGATCCGGGAAAAACTTTTATTTTGATTATTGGCAGTAGACATGGTAATTAAAATTTTGAAATAAAAAAATTAATAACTCAAGGAAACTCCAGCTTGAATTCTTATGGCTCATAAGGTATTCTGTTTAAGGAGTAGGACTAAGGGTATTTAAATATACTATAAAGGATGGTTTACTTGAAAAAAAAGATTGGGGTAATATCACTGGGCTGTCCAAAAAATCTGGTAGATACAGAAATAATGCTTGGCATATTGCGTGATAATGAATATGAGATCACAAATAAGGAAGAAGAAGCAGAGATAATAATTATTAACACATGCGGATTTATAGAATCGGCTAAAAAGGAATCTATTGAAGCCATACTTGAAATGGCGCATTATAAACAGGATAAATGCAGGCTGCTGATAGTTACAGGTTGTCTTGCTGAAAGATACAGGGAAGAAATAATAAAGGAGATTCCCGAGGTTGATGCAATAATAGGGGTAGGAAATTACAGCGAAATATGTGATGTCATACTGGAAGCGTCAAATGGCAAGAAAGTTGTAAAATACGGCAAACTGGACGAGATAGATTATCTTGAAGGTGAAAGGCTGCTTACATATAATAAGGGCTATGCATATCTTAAAATAGCCGAGGGGTGTGACAACCGCTGTACATACTGCATAATACCTTATTTAAGGGGACATTACAGGAGCCGTAAAATGGAGGACCTGGTCAATGAGGCAGGAAAGCTGGCAAAGGCCGGCGTAAAGGAAATTATTCTTGTAGCACAGGATACAACCAGATACGGCACTGATATTTACGGTACTAAAAAGCTGGCTGAATTGATACGAAAAATATCCGAAATAGGCGGTTTGGAATGGATAAGGCTTTTATACTGCTATCCCGAGGAAATTGATGATGAATTGATAGATGAAATTGCAGGGAACCCAAAGGTATGCAAATATCTTGATATTCCGATCCAACACGCCAGTAATGATGTCCTGCGGGCAATGGGCAGAAGGGGTACGGCAGAACAGACTGAAGAATTATTACATAAATTGAAGAGTAGAATTCCGGGGCTGATTTTAAGAACTTCACTTATTGTTGGTTTCCCTGGTGAAGATAATAAGGATTTTGAAAAGTTATTTGAATTTGTTAATGAATTTATGTTTGACAGGTTGGGAGTTTTTATTTATTCTAAAGAGGAGGGGACACCGGCTGCCAAAATAAGGCCGCAGGTTAAAAGCAGGGAAGCAAGGGAACGATATAAAGACCTGATGTCTCTTCAAAAGAAAATAACTACTGAAAAAAACCATGCAAGATTGGATAAGACATATAAGGTCATAGTCGAAGGAGTTGCAGATGACGGAATTTTCTATTATGGAAGATCCTATTCGGAAGCGCCTGAAATTGACGGACTTATTTATTTTACAAGCAGTGAACCAGTTAATATTGGTGATTTTGTATCGGTTAAGATATTAAATGTAGATGATTATGATTTGATAGGAGATGTTGTTGATGAATCTTCCAAATAAACTAACCTTATCAAGAATATTTCTTGTTCCGGTATTCATGCTGTTTATAATACCGTTTCCGGATTGGATGCTGACAAGTAGCGTACTTAAATTTATAAGGCCTGAGTTGATTGATATAAATAATTTTATCATACATAACGGAAACTATATCGGAGCTGCTATATTTATCATTGCAGCAAGTACGGACAAGGTAGACGGGTATCTTGCACGTAAGAACAAACAGGTTACCAAATTCGGAATATTTCTCGATCCCATAGCTGATAAGCTTTTAATTACTGCGGCTTTACTGGCCCTTCTACAAAGAAACATGCTCAGTGGTTGGGCGGCAATGGTAATAATCGCCCGTGAATTTATTGTAACAGGCTTAAGGTTGATTGCAGCAGGAGAAGGTATTGTTCTTGCCGCCAGCAATTGGGGCAAAATAAAAATGGTTGCGCAAACAATAGCTGTTGCTGCTTCTTTACTAAATAACTTCCCTATAAGTATACCTTTCCCGAATTTTCACTTTGACAGGTATGCAATGATTGTTGCTATAATTATCACTATTTATTCTTTATTTGACTATTTAAAGAAAAATATCAAGGTTATAGGCATCAAAAATTAGGAGTTAAAAAAGTCGTACTAAAAAAGGTACGTCTTTTTTTGTACCGTAATATAAAAATTATATACTTAAATCCTAAAAAACCGAAAGTTAAAGGAAATTGTTGCATATGATTTGAATATATAATATACTGTTAACATTAACAATTAGTATCAGGTAATAATTAAGCGTAAAAGACTTGTGTAAGCTGCCTGATATAAGTGTTTAAGAAGGTTATGGCTTTGAAATCGATTATCGAAAAATACACAATTTACTTAAAGGGATATGGTGAGGTGTAAACAAATGAGCCGGACATCCTTTCACAAAAAGGAAAGGCAAAATGTTCTTGTTGAAAGAATAAATGAAGATCCTTTTTTGACGGATGAAGAACTTTCTGAATTGTTTTCAGTAAGTGTACCAACCATTAGGCTGGATAGACTTGAACTTGGGATACCGGAATTGAGGGAACGCATAAAAAATGTTGCCGAGAAAAATTACAGCAAGGTAAAAACTTTAAAAAGCAAGGAAATTGTAGGCGAATTGGTTGACATTTCGTTAAACCAAAGCGGTATTTCCATTTTGGAAACAGATGAAAGAATGGCCTTTGAAAAAACAAAAATAATTATAGGACATTTTATATATTCTCTGGCGGAATCTCTCGCAATAGCTGTTATAGATGCTCAGGTTGCTTTGGTAGGAGTTGCCAATATAAAATACAAAACTCCTGTTTATTCAGGGAGTAAATTGATTGCAAGAGCCGAAGTCCGTAGAATAAAAGGACCAAATTATATTGTTTGGGTTAAAATCTCCGAAAAACAAATTGAAGTGTTCAGAGGAAAATTTATTCTTGTTTCCCTTGAAAAAATCCAAAAAACATAGTAAGAATATAATATAATCTTCTATAAATACAAATTTAGGAGTGAATACTTTGCGCATATTAGTTGATGCAATGGGTGGAGATAATGCCCCTCTTGAAATAGTAAAGGGCTCAATAGACGCTATTAGGGAAGCTGAAGGTTACAACATAATTTTAGTTGGGGACAAAGCTCAGATAGAAAAGATAATTCCGACAAAAAAAATTGATTTGTCTAGAATAGAAATAGTACATACGACGGAAGTCATAACGGGAGAAGACATACCTGTAAAAGCTATTAGGGCCAAAAAGGATTCTTCCCTGGTAGTAGCTTATCAAATGTTGAAAAACAAAAGTGCCGATGTAATGTATTCGGCAGGTAATACAGGTGCAATGCTTGCAGGTGCATTATTCATCCTGGGAAGGATTGAAGGTGTAGACAGACCTGCGGTAGCACCGGTTATTCCGACTGCAAACGGCGGTGCAATGCTTATAGATGCAGGTTTGAATACCATGTGTAAACCTATTAATTACCTTCAATTCGCAAAAATAGGTTCGATTTATATGAAAGAGGCGCTGAAAGTGGAAAATCCACGAGTAGGACTTCTTAATGTTGGTATAGAACAAAGAAAAGGCAATGAATTGGTAAAACAGGCCCATGATATACTTATGGCTTCAAATATGAATTTTGTAGGAAATATAGAAGGTTCGGATTTGCCGGCTGGAAATGTAGACGTAGCAGTTTGCGACGGCTTTGTAGGTAATATTCTGCTTAAGTTTTTGGAGGGTGTGGGACCGTTTATTTTTAATAATCTTAATGATGTATACTCACACAATATCGTTTCAAAAATGTCTTACCTGACTGTAAAAGATAGATTGAGAAAGTTCAAGAAAAAGCTGGATCCTGACGAATACGGCGGAACACCAATTCTTGGTGTGGAAGGACTTGTTTTCAAAGGGCATGGGAATTCCAAAGCAAAGGCAGTAAAAAATGCAATAATGAAAGCTTGTAAATTTGCAAAAACTACGGTACTTGAACAAATAAAAGAAGAATTCAAAAATGTGGAGGTAGAGAAATTTGGAATCTAAGGTTGAAGCAGTTGGAATACTAGGTACAGGAAGATGTATGCCGGAAAAGATTTTAACCAACAATGACCTCGAAAAAATGGTAGATACATCAGATGAGTGGATAACTAAAAGAACCGGAATAAGTGAAAGAAGAATAATAGATGAGAAAACTCCGTCACGTGAATTGGGAATAATTGCTGCACAAAAAGCTCTTCAGAATGCAGGACTCAGTGCAGAAGACCTGGATCTCATAATTGTAACTACAGCAACCCCCGATTATTTGACACCGTCAACTTCCTGTATGATTCAAAATGGAATCAACGCAAAAAAAGCTGCCGCTTTTGATATGAATGCAGCATGCTCGGGCTTCATTTACGGTTTAACAGTAGCACAGCAGTTTATTATGAATGGTACATATAAATACATTCTCATTGTAAGCTGTGAACAGATGTCCAGGGTAACTGACTGGAAGGACCGAGCAACCTGTGTACTTTTCGGAGACGGTACCGGTGCAGCAGTACTAGGCCCGGTTGAGAAAGGAAATGGAATAATAGCGACCAATATAGGAGCCGATGGAAGTGTCGGCAGAAGCATAACCATACCATGCTGTTATTCAAACGATGAAGACAGGGAAAAAAGAGTCAATGATAAAATTAATGTAATAAATATGGATGGCAGCGAAGTGTTCAAGTTTGCCGTAAAGGTAATGGACAGCGCTACAAGGAAAGTTCTTGACTACGCAGGGGTAAGTATTGATGATGTTGCACTTATCATACCGCATCAGGCTAATATTAGAATTATTGATGGTGCCGCAAAAAGACTGGATGTAAGTAAAGATAAAATATTTGTTAATGTGGACAGATTTGGAAACATATCTTCAGCATCTGTTCCCGTTGCTCTGGATGAAGCCGTTGAAAGCGGCAGAATCAAAAAGGGTGATTACGTAGTACTTACAGGCTTTGGTGGAGGTCTTACCTGGGCTTCTGCATTGATTAAGTGGTAAAATAAATTTCATATTGAGGTGAAACAATGGGTAAAATTGCATTTCTTTTTGTAGGTCAAGGCGCTCAGCATGTGGGAATGGGTAAAGAGATAGCAGATAATTTCAGTTCAGCAAATGCGATTTTCGATCAGGCATCGGAAGCTTTAGGTTTTGATATAAAGAAGATGATTTTTGAAGGTGAAGAGGAAACACTTAAAATCACTGAGAATACTCAGCCTACCATATTGACAACCAGCATAGCATGTCTTCAGCCTTTGATTGAAAAGGGAATAAAGCCGGATGCAGTAGCAGGGTTAAGCCTTGGGGAATATTCTGCGCATGTAGCAGCAGGAACAATGACTTTCAAGGATGCTGTAGCTCTTGTTAAAAAGAGAGGTAAATACATGCAGGAAGCTGTTCCCGTAGGAGTTGGAGCAATGGCTGCCATAATGGGTCTTGAAAACCAGGACGTTTTTGATTGCTGTAAGCAGGCTTCAGATGCAGGAGTAGTTGAACCTGCAAATTTGAACTGCCCGGGGCAGGTAGTTGTGGCAGGTGAAGTAAAAGCAGTAGAGAAGGCTATGGAGATTGCAAAGGCAAAGGGTGCAAAGCGTTCAATTCTTCTGCCTGTAAGCGCACCATTCCACTGCAGCCTTTTAAAGCCTGCAGGAGAGAAGCTTGCCGCCGAACTTGAAAAGGTAGAACTTTCAGATATGAAAATACCTGTAGTAACCAATGTTACCGCAGAATTCATCAGCGATAAGAACAAGGTCAAGGATCTTCTCATAAGACAGGTTAGCAGTTCAGTCAGATTTGAAGAAAGCATCAGAAATATGCTGGACCAGGGTTTTGATACCTTTGTAGAAATAGGACCTGGTAAGGCTTTATGCGGATTTATTAAAAAGATAAACAAGGAAGCAAGGACATTCAATATAGATGATATGGAATCGCTAAACAAAACATTGCAGGAAATTTAACTGATTGGAGGCATGCATAATATGAAATTAAAGGGGAAAACTGCTGTTGTGACAGGCTCCGGAAGGGGTTTGGGAAAGGCAATTGCTTTAAAACTTGCCAGCATGGGAGCAAATATTGTTTTAAACGATATAGCAGCATCTGACAGTATTGATGCAACAGCGGAAGAATTCCGGGCTGCCGGATATAATGTTGCCATTACAAAGGGTGATGTTAGAAACGAAGATGATGTAAAACACATGGTTAAAACTGCTGTAGAAACATTCGGAAGTCTTGATATACTTGTTAATAATGCAGGTATAACCAGAGACAAACCTATGGCTATGATGGCAGAAGAGGATTGGGATCTCGTTCTCGATATCAATCTTAAGGGTGCTTTCTTTTGTACAAAGAATGCTGCTAAGGCTATGATTAAACAGAAATACGGTAAAATTGTAAATATAGCTTCTGTTGCCGGTACTATGGGAAACAGAGGCCAGGCAAATTATTCGGCATCAAAAGCAGGACTTATAGGCTTGACAAAGACAACTGCAAAAGAATTTGCTTCAAGGAATATTCACTGCAACGCCATTGCTCCCGGAACAATCCGGAGCAAAATGACAGATGTTTTGCCTGACGACGTAAAGGAAAAATACGTAAGCAACATACCGCTTGGTAGGTTCGGGACAGCTGAAGAAGTGGCTAATGTTGTTGGATTCCTTTGCTCCAGTGATTCTGATTATGTAACTGGTCAGGTAATACATATTGACGGCGGATTGGATATGTAATAATATCTTACTGTAGCAAATATCAAATTTTGCTGCATTAGGAATTATTTATATTTAATAACCCCCTTTGGGAGGAGGTGAATATATGGTATTTGAAAAGGTAAAAAAGATCATTGTTGAACAGTTAGGTGTTGAAGAAGAGGAAATTGCAATGGAATCTTCTTTCATAGACGACCTTGGCGCAGATTCACTCGATATTGTTGAATTGATAATGGCTTTGGAAGAGGAATTCGACCTTGAAATTCCAGATAGTGAAGCTGAGAAGATTACGACAGTTGGTGATGCTGTCGACTACATTAAGAATAACACATAAAAAAAGTCCCTAAGAAGGGACTTTTTTTATAAATGCTTCATTAGCATTTTAACAAAGTCTTTATTATAAATCATTATTGAGACTTTGTTTTAATCTTGGTATTATTTTAATTAATATTTTAAATTAATATAATTTTTATAAATGAAAAATTTTCTGTAACCATGGTGGATAATATAGTAAAAAGGACATAGATGCTAAAAGGTGCAAGAGTTTTAGCAATTAAGTAGAAATGGGAGGTTGTATCATGAAAAAGCGTGTAGTAATTACAGGTATGGGGGTCGTATCCTCACTTGGATTTGGGGCGGAAGAATTCTGGAATTCAATTAAGGAAGGCAAATCAGGAATTGATTTAATTGAAAAGTTCGATACATCGAATTATTCTGCCAAGGTAGCATCGGAAATCAAGAATTTTGAACCTACTGATTTTATGGATAAAAAAGAAGCAAAAAGAATGGACAGATATAATCAATTTGCCATGGCTGCGGCTAAAATGGCAATAGAAAATTCAGGAATGGATCTTGAGAAAATAGACAAAACCAGAGCAGGTGTCATAGTTGGTTCTGGTATAGGCGGTATCGGAACACTTGAAGATCAGCATGAGGTATTCATAAATAAGGGACCAGGAAGGATCAGCCCGTTCTTTATACCAATGATGATAGCAAACATGGCTTCGGGCCGTATAGCAATAGAGTATGGATTTAAAGGCTTCAACGAATGTGTGGTTACCGCATGTGCAACTTCAAACAACGCAATCGGAGATGCCTTCAAGGTAATTCAGCGCGGCGATGCAGATATAATGATCGCAGGCGGAGCTGAAGCTTCAATAACCCCATTATCCCTGGCAGGCTTCTGCTCAATGGGTGCTTTGTCTACAAACCCCGATCCGGCTACTGCATGCAGACCTTTTGATGCAGAAAGAGACGGTTTTATAATGGCTGAAGGATCAGGCGTTTTGATACTTGAAGAATTGGAGCATGCTAAAGCAAGAGGCGCAAATATTGTTGTTGAAATAGTCGGTTACGGAAATACCTGCGATGCTCATCACATTACAGCTCCAAGTCCGGAAGGTGAAGGCGGAACAAGATGCATGAGGATGGCTATAGCAGATGCAGGTATCAAGCCTGAGGACGTTGGTTACGTGAATGCACACGGAACCTCCACTCCATTGAACGATCCAATCGAAACCCTTGTTGTAAAACAGGTTTTCGGTGATCATGTAAAGAATATTGCAATGAGCTCAACAAAATCAATGACAGGACATATGCTGGGTGCAGCAGGAGCAGTAGAAGCAATAATTACTTCAATGGCTTTAAAGGAAGGCTTCCTGCCTCCAACAATCCATTATAAAACTCCCGATCCCAAATGTGATGTTGACTGTGTACCTAATATCGGAAGAAAGGCTGATATTAAATATGCACTTTCAAATGCTCTGGGCTTCGGCGGACATAATGCCACAATAGCATTAAAAAAATATTAAGATTTGGCATACATAAATGAGGCGGGGCATATAGCTCCGCCTTGATGTGTTTTAACAGCTTTCCGGTATTTAGAGCAGATATTTTATAACTACAAAATATAAATAAAAATATTTGCTCTAAACTCCTGAAAAATATTTATTAAGGAGTAAAAAACCATGCAGAAAAAACTGGATGTACTGGTGGAAAATATACAGCAATTTGAAGAAACTATCGGATATACCTTTAAGGACAAAAGAAATATTATTCTTGCATTAACGCATAGTTCTTTTGCAAATGAATTGAAGTCAAAGGACATCGTCAGCAATGAAAGGCTTGAATTTCTTGGGGATTCTGTTTTAAGCATTGTCACAAGCGAGTTCATATATAAAAATTGTACCAATCAGGCTGAGGGAGAGATGACCAAACTCAGGGCCAGTATAGTTTGTGAAGCTTCCCTGGTGATTTGTGCAAATAAGATCGAACTGGGCAAATATCTTTTGCTTGGAAAGGGAGAAGAATTGACCGGAGGAAGAACAAGAACATCAATTCTTTCGGATGCATTTGAAGCAGTTATCGGTGCAGTTTATCTGGATGGAGGAATAATTTCGGCAAGAAAGTTCATAAACAGGCATATGAGTCTTCTGCTCAACAATTCTGCAAAGGTATCGGGATTTGTCGACTATAAGACGCAATTTCAGGAATTGGTCCAAAAGCAGGGAGAAAAAAGGATAAGTTATGAAATTGTAGAACAAAAGGGCCCCGATCATAACAAGATATTTGTGGTACAGGTAAGAATAGGAGATAACGTTATGGGAAAAGGCGAGGGCAAAAGCAAAAAAGCTGCTGAACAAAGTGCCGCAGAAGCAGCAATAGAACAATTTGGTGAAAGGTAGTATGAATCGATGAAATCGGACTTATATCCGGACAGGCATTATATAATTCCCGTATTCATACCACATAAAGGCTGCCCGTTTGATTGTATATACTGCAATCAGAAAATTATAAGCGGACAGATCAAGGATGTTGGAGAAGCTGAAGCAAGAGCTTCAATTGATACGTGCCTTTCTACAATTCCAAAGGGATCTAGGGCTGAGATTGCGTTTTACGGAGGCAGCTTCACAGGGATTCCAAAGGAACAGCAGATTGAATTTTTAAAAGTAGCTAATGAATATATCGATAAAGGGTTTGTAAATTCAATCAGACTTTCTACAAGGCCGGATTATATTGATAGTGGAATACTAGGTTACCTTTCAGAGTATAAGGTTGGGACAATTGAACTTGGAGTCCAGAGCCTGGATGAAGATGTTTTAAAAGCAAGCTGCAGAGGACATAGCGTTAATGATGTAATAACGGCATCCCGTCATATTAAGGAATATGGCTTTGAGCTTGGTATTCAGACAATGGTGGGACTGCCTGGAGATACAAAAGAAAAGGATATTGGTACTGCAAAAAAAGTCGTTGATATTTCTCCGTCAATAGTCAGAATTTATCCGACTTTGGTTATAAAGGAAACATATCTTGAAAAAATGTACCGCAGCGGACAATACAAACCTTTTACTCTAGAGGAGACAATAGATATATGCGCAGAATTGGTTGAGCTCTATGAGTCTAACAATATCAAAGTAATTCGGACAGGGCTTCAGGCGACTGAAAATATAAGTGAAAATGCGGATGTTGTTGCAGGCCCGTATCATCCTGCATTTGGACAATTGGTTGAATCAAGGATTGCACTAAGAAAAATAGAAGCTTTGATAGAGGAAAAAGATTATAAAGATAGCGAATCAATTATTATTATTACCGGAAAAAGAAGAATTTCGGATATAGTAGGACAAAAAAGGTTTAACCTTGAATATCTTAGAAAAAAGTACGGATTTAAAGCTATAAAAGTAGCAGGTCAGGAAAACCTTGACAGGGACATAATATTGGGTAAGGATAGTAAATAGGGGGTAGTTTTGTGAATACAACAGGCATAGCATTGCTTTTCATTTTAACAATCACTATTCATAATATTGAAGAAGGTCTTTGGTTGCCTCAGTGGTCCCATACGGCAAAAAATTATCATAAACCGGTTGATAAAAGTGAATTTCATTTTGCCCTGATTGTTATAACAGCACTTGCATATCTAATTTCAGGTCTTTTTATGTTCCATCCCGAATTAACGGTTCTTAAATATCTGTTTGCAGGCTATGCAGGTACTATGATAATTAATGCTTTCATACCGCACTTGATTGCTACCATTGTATTGAAAAAATACGCTCCCGGACTTATAACAGGTATTTTTGTAAATCTTCCTCTCAATAGTTTAATTATCGATTATATGATAAGAAATAAAATCATAAATTTGTCAGAGGCTATTTTATCCTCATTAATATTTGCTGTGCTAATATTGATGTCACTTCCTCTGCTGTTCAGGCTGGGCAGGAAAATAACCGATTGGAAATAATTGATTATAAAACATAATTAAACATAAATTGTACGGCTGAATAACATTAATCAGCTGTTTTTTTGTTTGCCTGTTATGGTATTTATTTGAAATAAATATTATAATATTTAAATACAAAAAGATATCTTTTTTTAATTGGAGGGTTTGTAGTGGAGTTTTTCAGTGAAAGACTGGTTTACAGGGAATTCACAAAGGATGATTTTGATTTGTTTTATTCGGTCTTTTCAAACCAATTGGTCATGAAATATGCGTTAATGGATAAATACAACAGTAAATCAGAAATAATTCCCTATTTCAGCAAGGTTCTGGAAAACAACCTTAAAGCAGAAGATAGAAAAGCCTACGAATATGCAGTCTTTTTAAAATCAAACGACAGTTTTATAGGCTTTGCCGATATAGAAATTTATATCAGAAACAGCTCGGGCGGCTGCGGTGAGATTGGTTACTTTATATTGCCGGAATTCTGGCAAAAAGGCTTTGCAACTGAAATTGCTGATAAGCTTTTAGAAATATCCTTTAATCAACTAAACCTGCATAGAGTTTCTGCAAGATGCAATTCAAACAATCTCAAGTCAGAACAGGTTATGCTCAAGACGGGAATGATAAATGAAGGCGAATGCAGAAAAGCCAGATTCAAGGACGGAAAGTGGGATAACGAGAAGCTTTATGCTATTCTCGTTGATGAGTGGAAGGAAAAACAAATTACAAGACACACAGCTAATGAAATATTAAAAGATATTGTATTCGAACGTGCCTGCAAGGATGATGCCCCTGGCTTGATAGAGGCTAGGAATAAAAGCTTTTTTGATGATTTTATCAAGTTCGGTGAGTGCCCCGGATATAATATACCGCTTGATGTTATGAAACAAATGATTGAATACGTTAATATATATAAAATAAAAATTAGAAATATAATTGTCGGAGATATATCGGTACACAGGATGGAAGATGGTTTATTCCGGATCGGTTGCCTGGAAGTCATACCGGGATTTCAGAATAAAGGTATTGGTTCCAGAACCGTAGCATTTATAGAGAAGAAGTTTCCCCAGGCAAGGGAATGGAGCCTTGAAACACCGGTTCAAAACTACAGAAACTGCTGCTTCTATGAAAAACTGGGATTTATCAAGGTTTATGACCGAATACATTCAGACAAGCTTACCTTGAGAACATACCAGAAGATTGTTTAATGAAAAAAATTCAGGCAACATCACCTGGACTTGACTTATTGGCTCAAAGTTATAACATAAATAGTATGTTTAATAGATTAAATTATTTATATTACATAAGGAGCAAAGGATTATGAATAAGACATTGACTGAAGAAAATATAAAAAAATTAAAGGAAGAGCTTGATTACAGAATGACTGTAAAGAGAGCTGAAATAGCAAAAGTAAAGATGATAGCTGCCGAACTTGGTGACAGGTCTGAAAATGCTGAGTATAAAGCAGCTTGTGAAGCATACAGGGAAAACGACGACAGGATACAGTACCTGTTGACCATGATCACAACTGCAACAGTAGTTAAAAGCAATACCGACAAAAGCGTGCTGGGTATCAACAGTAAAGCAAGAATAAAATTCGTCGAGGATGACGATGAGGATGTTGTAACATTGGTTACCACACTGGACAGTGACCCGGCAAAGATGCATATAAGTATAGAATCCGATCTTGGTAAAGCACTTTCCGGCAAAAAAGCAGGGGAAGTGGTAGAGGTAAATGCACCAAGCGGCATGTATAAGGTTGAGATATTGGAAATATTGTAATTAGTTACTGAGTCAGGGGACAGTCACCTGACTCATCTATTGACTGGAGGGCATATGTATAAATATCTGCTGGCTCATGAAAAACGGATGCTTGAATTGCTTGATTCTAATGAAGAGCAAAATTGGGAAGCCATAAATGCTTATCATCAAACGCAGATTAAATTTCTTCAGCATGAAAGATATATACATCTTATAGTGACACTGGCAATTACATTTATCATGCTTGGGTGCTACATAATTTCATCAATTAAGCCGTGCATTGCATTGGCTGCTCTTGATTTGATATTTACTATACTGGAGCTTTTCTACATAATTCATTATTACCGCCTGGAAAACGGGGTTCAAAGGTGGTATAGGATATACAACCGAATATGTGAAAGGTCAGGAGTACTTGAATTTCTTTAAGTAAAAAAATAATGAGTCGGGGGGACTTCTCTTGGCTCATGCGGGAGACAATTTAATGCATATTGATTTAACAAAAGAATTTATGTACATGGAATTCAAAAGTACACTTCAGTCTTTATTCAATCTTCCTGAAATAGAAAAAATCGAGATTAAAGGAATCCAAATCCCATCACTAAGAAATGAAGACATTATAAAAAAGGCATTCGATAAAAGCTTTCATGATAAATACAGCGATGTGGATATACAAATAGGAATTAAGCTGGATAAGGAAGATTACAGTTGTGATTCTTATACTTTCTTAAAAAAAATCGGTATTAAAAAAGAGGACATTTTAGGAATGTCATATTCTCATAACCAGGACAATGGTGAGGTTATTAGACTCTGTAAAACAAACAGTATGAGATATGATTTGATAATTAATGCAGTGAATACAAAAGGTGAACCTATATTACTATTTAATAATAATTATAATAAAGCTGATAACTTTTGGTTTATTGCCGTTCAGGCATTAGGTAAATTAATGAGAAAAGATTATCTTATTTCATCACATTTAGCCCATATGCTGATACAAGAGGGATTAGTTCTGCAGATGGAGATGCGGGATAAGGAAAAAAATACAAATATACATAGATATGGGTATGAAGAGGAATTGGAGTACTTAAAAGTATTTAATGATGAGGATAGTGCTTTTGCCAGAACTCCTAATGAAACTTATAATTACATATCAAAATTATTATACAGTGCAGTTAAAAGCTATGACCGGTTATCTTATCTTATAGATAATTCTTATAAACAAAGGTTTGAAAACTATTTAGAGATATGGGCATGTTATTTTTGAGTCAGGGGACAGACCCCTGGCTCAAAAACGAGATGACATTAAGGGTTATAGAGTGAGACAAAGAACCGTTAGAAGATACATTATTATTCCTAATTGTGAACCATATATAGAAAATGTAAAAAGTGTTTGCATGAAAAAATGTCTTTAGATTGCATTGTAACCGGAGGTCATATGTATAAATATTTGCTGGAACATGAAAAACGGATGCTTTTATTGCTTGATTCCAATGAAGTACAAGATTGGGAAGCGGTAAAAGCTTATCATGAAATACAAATAGGATTTATGCAGCACGAAAGGCTTATACATCTGATTGTTACTATAGCAATTGCCTTTATCATGCTGGGTTGTTATACAATATCAGCAATTAACCCTTGCATTGCATTGGCTGCGCTTGATTTAATCATTACAATACTTGAACTTTTCTACATAATACATTATTACCGCTTGGAAAATGGAGTTCAAAGGTGGTACAGGATACATTGCCGGATATGTGAGAGATCAGGGTTGCTGGAATTTCTAAAGAAAAAATGAGTCAAGGGACTGACCCCTGACTCAAAAATCAAGTATGTTTATGAAGAGCCGAAGGGCTCTTTTATTTAAATATGGGAATATATGAGGAAGCAAATAAATAAATAGAATTATAGGGGCGAAGATTAAAATGTAACGA
>JAUZPR010000056.1 GCA_030705825.1 Bacillota bacterium
CAGTGAGGAACGGCTGTTGCAAATCCTCCTGAATGACAACTCAATGCCGGCAGGAGTATTGAACAGGATAGCTGAAAATGCCGTAGCCTTCTCAAAAACCTCCGACTACTCGGATATCTCGGATGACATAACAATGGCTTTGATTGAGATAAAATAAGTATGGATTCTTCGAAATTAAATAATATCTGGTTTTATTTTACGGCTATTGTCTCTCACCTCCCAATCCCAGTGCATAAAGTGCCGTAAGATTGTCAAAGGAATAAAATTCACCGGTAGCTGCATTTCCAAAACCGCCGTAATAGGGTGAATTCTCGTCTGTTATCATGAGTCCAAGCATTTTATTAATAAGATCCTTATATAACAGGTATTCACCGGCCCTATGTGCATATACGGCTGCAAGGGCGTACACTGCCGTATTATCATAGTTCTGTGCAGGCTTGAAGGTCACAGGATTGTACCATGCATATATCTTACCTTTTGAAAGCTCACTTTTGAGCCATTGCGTCATCAAGCCGGTATCCTCGTTGCTTTCTGCCATATGAATGGCGGTATAGAGTACATAGACCAGGGATATTCCATTAATCTGTTTTGATTCTTCGTCCATAGAATATTTTCGAGTTTTATAATCATAATACTTGTAAAAGAAAGGCGACCCTTTACCTATAAATCCATCCCTGACAATACTCATTCCTTTGTCGGAAACCACCCTCCAATTTTGATTGAATCTTTCCAATCTGCCTAAAGTGTAAAAATCAAAATAACACAAAGGCATTGTAGACCTTGTTAAATCATATTTCCAATCATATAATTCACACAGATTGTTATCAAAGGTCTGCTTTTCATATAAGCCGGACTGAATGAAGCCCGCCATATTGTAGTATTTCTCAGAACCCCATTTATCATAGGCGTCAAGTAAAGCCCCTGCAATCCTTAAATCATCTATAGCCGCACCGCAGGTTGTTTTATTTCCTCCATTTTCCCACTTTATGAATACAGACTTACCGTTAGAAGAATCGGTTGGTATGTAAAAAAGATTTCTGCCTGCAAAATTCAATTCTCTGTCGAAAATATCCTTTCTGTTTTTAAGTACGCTGTACTGCATTAGAATACCTACCGATTCGGACAAGGTATTCTTATTCTGTCCGGGATTCCCCAGCTTTGCAGCAATACCTCCATTCTTATCAAGTAGGTTTTTCTCAATAAAGGACAACACCAGTTTTTCTTTATCCTCGTATTGGTTTTTATCAACGGCTGCCGCCTTGTATGAATCAATAGAAATGTTATTGGAGTATATCGCAGTTATAATTAATGCTGCTGCCAAAAAAATAAAAACATACCTTTTCATAGGCCAACCCCCTAAGAAAAATGTATGTTTTATGTGAATCGATTATTACTTTTATGGCAATTTTATCAACTAATTATCCTTCCACCAGCCAATCAACCAATTCCTTTACGCCTTCTCCGGTTTTGCTTGAAATTTCAAAAACGGGTGCCTTTTGGTTTACTGCTCTTATACCCTTATAAAATGCTTCCTTGTCAAAATCAATATATGGAAGCAGGTCCTTTTTACTTAATACAATAACATCTGCTGCTTCAAACATGGAAATATATTTGAAAGGCTTATCGTGCCCTTCGGGTACACTTGCTATAACCATTTTCAAAGTCTCTCCCAGGTCAAATGCCGACGGGCATATCAGATTTCCTACATTCTCTATAAATAGCAACGTATCCTTCTGAAGCGCCAGATCTTCAACCGAGAGCTTTATTACATTGGCATCCAGGTGGCAGCCTCCCCCGGTATTTATCTGAAGTGCCGTTATTCCTTCCTTTTCTATCTTTTCAGCATCTATGCTTGACGCAATGTCTCCCTCTATGACACTTATCTTTTTCTGGTCCTTCAGAATACCTATAATATTCATAATAAGGCTTGTCTTCCCGGCACCCGGTGAAGCCATAATATTTACTGCAGTTATATTATTGTCTTCAAAAAATTTCCTGTTTTCCCCGGCAAGCTTATCGTTACCTTCCATTATTTCCTTCATGATTCTTATTTCCATAGCTCTAACACGTCCTTACCGTTTTATTTCAAATTTATGATTTGTCCGGATTTAATCTACTTCGATACTTTCTATATAAAATTCCCTGCCTTTGTCTGTAAGACGGCCTTCTCCGCCGCATTCCGGGCAATCGTATTTACTGCCCCGGCGTGTGAACAGGGTGCCGCAGCTTATACATCTGTATTCGGCACTTACTCTTTTAAATTCCAGCCTTGCCTCTTGGGCAATGGTTCCTTTACTGATAATGTCGAAGTACATCTGTACCGATTCATCAACTATACTGGACAGGTCACCTATAACCAGTGTAATCTTTGTTATTTTATCTGCACCGGCCTTTTTGGCTTCCTCTGTAACAGTTTTTATTATATTTTCAGTTATGGCATATTCATGCATCTCTTAAACTCCCTGTTACAAGCAAGGACGGTCCCCGCTGCCTGCGGCATGGAACCGTCCCCGGATTACATAAATTAATTATTGCTGTGAATTTTCCTCTTTTACCGGTTCTTCAGCTTTAGGCTGCTGAACCAGCTTAAAATTATCCATCTTAGTTGCTGCAGTCCTGTAATCCTCCTGCATATGGAGGCATTTCTTGGGACAAACCTCAGAGCATACGCCGCATACAACACATTTATAACGGTTTATCTCCCAGGACTTTTCATTTTTATTTACTGTAATTGCATTTGACGGACATTTTCTTGAACAGATTCCGCAGAATATGCAGGTATCTATATCAACACCGCCAACCTGACCTCTGGTATTTTTAAATGGCTCCCTTTTTTCAAAAGGATACTGCCTGGTAGCCGGCTTAGAACCCAGATTCTTAAATACATTTTTTATCATATCAAGCATATTGTCACCTCTCCGTACAGCTAATGCAGGGGTCTACTGTCAGGATCAAAACAGGCACATCTGCAAGCTGGCTTCCAGGAAGCATTTTAAGTAATGTTGGTATATTCGCAAAGGTTGGAGTCCTGACCCTCAACCTTTCAAGGTTCTTTGTGCCGTTTCCTCTCATGTAATAGAGGACCTCTCCCCTTGGCTGTTCTACTCTGGAAATAACTTCACCATTCGGGAATCCTTTTACCGGTACCGAAGTCTCACCTGCCGGTATTTTTGCTATAGCCTGCTTAATAAGGCTTATTGATTGATAAACCTCTTTAAGTCTGACTACTGTTCTTGCATAACAGTCCCCGTCATTTTCAACAACAGGTTCAAAATCAAGTTCACCATAGGCAGCATAACCCGTTGTCCTGTGGTCTGTTTTAATTCCGCTGGCTCTTGCCATAGGACCCACTGCTCCAAGCTCATAAGCTACATCCCTGGTTAAGACTCCAACACCTACCAGCCTGTGTTTTACCGTATAATCATTAAAAAATACAGATTCTACCTGTTTCAAGTCTTCACGTATTTCTTCAACTATTACAGTTATCTTAACAAGCATTTCGGGAGAAATATCTCTTCTTGTTCCCCCTATAGTGTTAGCTGAGATAATTACTCTGCTTCCTGCAGTTTCCTCCATTATATCCATTACCTTTTCCCTGTTTCTCCAAACCTGCATGAAAAGGCTTTCAAAACCGAATGCATCAGCAAGAAGTCCCAGCCACAGCAAATGGCTGTGTATCCTGTGAAGTTCGGCCCATATAACTCTAAGATAGCGGGCTCTGTCAGGTACTTGTATATTCATGAGTTCTTCAATACCCTGGCAGTATGCCTGTGCATGCATAAAACTGCAAATACCGCATATTCTTTCAACTACAAATACGTTTTGAGTAAATTCCTTGGTTTCGGTAAGCTTTTCCAGACCCCTGTGCACGTAGCCAATTGCCGGTATTGCTTCTAATACAGTTTCATCCTGCATAACAAGTTTCAAGTGCAACGGTTCGGGCAGAACAGGGTGCTGCGGTCCAAAAGGTATTACTGTATTTGACATCCTATTTCGCCCCCTTCTGTTCTATAACTATCTGGTTTCTGGCCATTGGGTTATCCGGTGAATCATCAGCCAGCAGCATATGCCCGCCGTAATCTATTGCCATACCGGAAACCTTGACTCCGAACAACTCGCTCATCTCATTTTCTACAAGCACTGAACATAAATAAATCTTGGATATGCTGGAAATTTCCTCATTCCTCTGCAGCTTCAATTTAAAATTTTTGAGTTCATAATCTTTATCAAAATGATAGTACACATCCAATGTCTCATCACCGTTATCAATACAGGTTGCAGTAACAAACCTGTAGCCGTCATATTTCATTTTCTGGACTTCGCCGAGAAGCTGATCCTTTGTAATATCCGTAACATTTTCAATCATATATAACCTCCGTATCTGACACCAATAATCACTTATTACGTATTGGCACCATCGTTATTGTTGCCGGTACTTGCCTGGAGTGCTGCTTCGGGCTGTTTTCCGGAAGCAGCGTGCTTCATGTTCCTTGCTTTCCCCTCAAGCTTATCCATAGCCTGTACAATTCCGTCTATAATAGCTTCAGGCCTAGGGCAGCAGCCGGGAACATAAACATCTACGGGAAGGACCTTGTTAACTCCGCCATAAACATTATAACAATCACTGAATATACCACCTGTACAAGCACATGCTCCTACAGCAACTACTGCTTTCGGATCAGGCATCTGATTGTACAGATTCTTTAAAACCCTGACATTCCTTTTATTGACTGATCCTGTAACTACCAGGACATCAGCATGCTTGGGATTACCGACATTTATAATTCCAAACCTCTCAACATCGTAAAGAGGGGTCAGACATGCCAATGTTTCTATGTCACATCCGTTACAGCTGGTGCAGTCATAATGAATAATCCAAGGTGACTTTTTACGGGCTTTATCTATTATTCCCACTTGTTTCACTCCATTCCATCAATGAGTTTTACAGCCAAATCAATTTAAACCATATCTTAAGCTCTATTCTTAAGATACAACCAGATAATATTTGTAAGTGCAAGTCCGATTCCTATGATCCAGGTATACTTCAGCATCCATTTCCAGGTAACCCTTGCACTGATGTTATCAATGACCATTTCAAGGAAATAGCATACAAGTGCTATTAATATACCTACCCATATCGGCTTTGCAAAAAACAATGTTATAAGTCCAAGTAACAAAACAAGATCATACCAGTGTGTCATTTCTATTATAGCCAGCTGAGGCCCTGAAAATTCAGTTGTCAAACCTTTTATCAATTCCTGATGTCCATGGTGTGAAGTAGAAAAATCAAAAGGTGATTTTCTAAGCTTTATTGTAAGGACATAAATAAATGCAATAAATATAAGAGGTAAACTGTACAATAATGGTTTGTCCAAATCAAACACACTCTTTATCATAAAGCTGTTTGTTGACATGAATACACCAACTACCATTAACAGCAGAACAGGCTCATAAGCCATCATCTGTATAATTTCCCTCTGTGCTCCAATTTTACTGTAAGGTGAACGGACACTCATTGCACCCATTACAAGTGAAATATTTGAAAATGCCAGGACAAACATTATCATCAACAGGTCCTGTTTAAGAACAAGCATACCCAAACTTGCTACTGCAAAAAACAGATATCCGAGTACATAAACCATTTGTGTCTGGTTGACAGCTATCCTTTCCTTGCCGAAAAGCTTCAGTACGTCATAAAAGGGCTGAAGTATCGGAGGACCATATCTGTTCTGCATCCTGGCAGAGATTTTTCTGTCCAGGCCGTTTAATATTCCGCCTATTATCGGAGCAACAATAATGGCAGCTACTACTAAAATTATATCTTTAATCACATCTGTCATTTTATCACCGCCCCAAACATAATTAATATTATAGCTCCTGAAATAAAGTTCAGCCAGGGTGTAAGGTTCTTTTCGCCGAATATTCCACCGAGATAGTAGTTACGAACTACAACCTTTTCAACTTTTTCTGCAGGACTATAGAATTCCAATCCTCTTACATCGTTATTTATATTCTCCCCGCACAAATAAGGCGGTTTTATGCTTTCCGCTTTAGTACGCTTCAAGAAAATCGGTATTGTAATCATCAGTATAAAAATTATTCCAAAGAACAACAGTGAAGCAAAGCCTCCAAATACGGCGTTGCCAACTGTGATCCAAATGCCGCCTTTTGAGCCGCCGATAGGCAAATCTTCAACATTTCCCAGTGACTGCAAATATGGTTTTATTAAATTGTTGAACAAAGGTACAATCAAAATACTTGCAGCCAGTACTCCAACAAATAATGCTGAAAGAGCTCCTTTAACCGAAGCTGTAAGATGCTCAATTTTATGCTTTGGCTTATATGACATGGTAAGTATTATACCAAGCCATTTAGACCAGAATACAACCGTAAAGGCACTTCCGAGTATGATAAACATCATAACCAGAGGCAGGCTTGTGGATGATTCAATTGTAAGCCATTTGGTGATCAATACACCGAAAGGCGGCAACAACATTGATATCATACCGATAACTGTTATTACAGTTGTAAAAGGCATACGTTTCATAAGACCCTGCATGTCTTCTATATCTCTGCTTCCGATTCCCTGTTCTATAGTACCCACGCACAGGAACAGGAGACCTTTGGATACAGCATGGAATATCATAAGCAGTACTGCCGCAGCTAATGATACATAGTTGCCGATACCCGCACAGCATATGATCAATCCAAGGTTTGCAATAGTCGAGTAGGCAAGAACCCTCTTACCATTACTCTGGCTGATAGCGACAGCCGAAGCAGCCATAAAGGTAAATCCTCCCACTACTGCTACAACGGTTCCCAGAACAGTTCCTGCATAAGCAGGTACCAGTCTGACTATCAGATAAACACCGGCTTTTACCATTGTGCTTGAGTGAAGCAATGCAGAAACCGGGGTCGGGGCAACCATGGCTCCAAGCAGCCAGCTCTGGAACGGAAACTGTGCCGATTTTGTAAAGCCTGCAAAGCAAAGTAAAGCTATCGGAAGCAGTCCAACAAGCCCTTTACCCACAATTTCGTCTATTGCAAGAGTATGAGTAGTGTTGTATATGATAATCATTGCAAAAACAAAGGCTACTCCGCCTACCAGGTTCATCCATAAAGCTCTTGAAGCATTCTTAACCGATTCCGTATTGCCGTCATGAGAAATTAGCAGGAATGAACAAAGCGTTGTGACCTCCCAGAAGAAGAACATCCATGAAAGGTTGTTTGTCATAACCAGTGCATTCATTGCTGCAAGGAATACAAAAATAATCATGAAGAATCTCGGCTGTCTGGATTTTTGCAATCCCAGATGATGCTCATGCTCCTTCATGTAACCCATCGCAAAAATACTTATTATTGGCCCGATTATTGAAACCAGAAGAATCATTACCAGTGACAGGTAATCGATTACAAATGATGTTTTTGGTTCTTCCACTGTACCGAATACTTCAAAGATAACCAATGCTATCAGCTGTATTGATGCAAGTGTAACAATCAAAGCCTTTCTTAATCTGACTCCTGTGTAGATGATGTATATCATCAGAACCATATCAAGGAATTTTATTATCCAACCGACAAAATCCAAATTCATGGTTGGGGTTAGTTTACCGTTCGGCGACTTTATAAGCTGTTGTGTAAGAATACCGGCAACCACAAACATTACCAATGCTGTGAAAAGAACGATAAATTTACGTGTCGGTGTACTTCTAATCAGATAACATAATGCCGCACTCAAGGCCGGTAACAGTATGGCAACAGCCACTAGTGCCAAAATTTCATTGTTCCCCACAAAACCTACTCCTTTCTTTAACTACATCCTTTTTTTGTATTACTAATTTACATAATAAATAGTTTAAAAAACCGGGTTAATAACCCGGCGGCCGCACGTATCAGCATATGGTCATGCCGGTTGTTCAATAAGAAACTGTTATTAAGTTTCCTGAGAAGCCAAAATCGCACCGACACCATTGCCTATGCTTTTATTTTTTGGATATTGAGAAATAATTATGTTGGAATTTAAAGTTCTCGACCCAAAAAAATACTTACAAATTCAATTATATTTATCACCAGGTGATAAGTCAATTGAAACTCCAAATCTGCGAAGTCTGTAAATACGTATAAACTATAATATTACGCTGAATCTCGAGCAAGTATATTATACAACCAAAAACGAAATAAATCAAATTTAATTTTTATCACAAATGGCCGTAAATAGGCCCTTTCAAAAGTTTGCAATTGAACTTTGTATACAATCCTTGAGATAAATAATTTATATTACAGGACGGGCAGCAGTATATAATTATATTCAACACTTGCACCGGAAACGTATAAGAACAAACAATGAAAACCTTTATAAAGTTGTGATTGTAAGTTTTAGGTGAATATCCTATAATTAAAAATACAGGAATAATATTATATTAAAGAAATTTGTTTCATTTTTTATGAAGGGAAACAACGGATGGCAATTATTACAGGGTATGAAAAATACATAAAATTCTTATTAAAGCTTTTGCTGTTGGCTGTAATTTTCTTTGCAGTATATTTTGTAATAGAATATCTACTGCCCTTTCTTGCTCCATTTATTGTGGCAATAATCATAGCTTTGATAACCGAACCCCTCATAAGCCTTCTACACAACAAGGCAAAACTACCCCGGTCAATAGCCGCAGTAATTTCTTTGCTGCTTACAATCAGCATTCTTGGTTTTATACTGGTTGTTGGGTCAATTAAAATATATAACGAACTGGTAGTACTTCAGGGTAATATCTCAAACTATATACAGTCTACTTCAGATCAGATAACCCAGTATCTTGACAAGGCTGCAGCATTTTACCAGACACTTCCAAAAGAAATATCCGATACCATAACCGAAGGAATAAAAAGTCTGGCACCTCAGCTGCAAGGTCTTTTAGGTTCTGTAGTAAATTACATAATAGGTACTGTTAAATCAATACCCAACATATTTGTTTTTATTACTGTGACTCTTTTGGCTACATATTTTATAAGCAGCGACAGAGTAGAAATCAGAAATTTCGTATACAAGCAGTTGCCGGCAAATTGGTCTAAAACCCTGCCTGGAATAAAGGATAATGCGTTCCATGCGATAGCCGGATATTTCAAAGCCCTATTGATTCTTATGATGTTTACCTTTATTGAAGTAAGCGTAGGTCTGGTTATTCTTAAAGTCGATTATGCCCTCCTGCTGGGTCTTGTAGTAGCAATATGCGAAATAATACCGGTTCTGGGTACAGGAATCATAATGGTGCCATGGATTGGTGTCAACCTGCTGCTGGGAAATGTACAGCTGGCCGTTGGTCTTTCTATTGTATACCTGATCGGAGTGGTTATTAGACAGGTTACCGAACCTAAGATAGTAGGCTCGCAGATAGGCCTTCATCCTTTAGCCACATTACTTTCAATGTACATAGGTTTAAGCCTTTTCGGCGTACTTGGAATGATAATTGGACCAATAAGTATAATAATTCTTAAGAGTCTTCAAACAGCCGGCGTTCTTCATCTATGGAAAAGCTAATAAACAGTTGACAGAGGACAGAGGACAGTTAAAATCAAAAATTTAAATTGATAATTTTTTTGTAGGGGCAGATTCAATATCTGCCTTTTAGGATAACTATCTTTATTATATAAGAATCATCTTTAAAGGTTCCCTTCCCACAATGCGATGGGGGAAGGGTTAGGGATGAGGGTTAGAATTTACCGGTCTCTCTTTAATTCTTCATAAACCCTGTTATAACTCTATCATTTCCCGATAAATCCTTGATTATCTTTAAATCCACGCAAACCTCACCAAAAATTTCTATAACCGATTCTGCCTGGTCATAACCAATTTCAAGTGCAATAAAACCTCCAGGTTTTAGTATTCGCCTCAGTTTCCCTGCAATAATTTTATAGAAATCCAAACCGTGTTCACCGCCATCCAATGCAATGGCAGGCTCATAGTCCCTTACCTCCGGCTTAAGTTGTTTAATTACCGATTCCGCAATATAAGGTGGATTTGAAACAACAATATCAGCTTTATTACTAATTTGAATTTCTCTTTGGCTTTTTAAGTCGGCTTTAATAAATCCGGTCTGACCGCCCACATTATTTCTTACAGCATTTAAGTGTGCAACATCCAGGGCCTGTTCAGAAACATCTACTCCTATTACCCTGCAATTTTTAATATAATACGCAAGGCTCACGGCAATGCACCCTGAACCTGTGCACAAATCCAGAATAGAAAGCATATTATTTAATTTAGTAGTCTTTACATGATTTATTACCGTTTCCACAAGTATTTCGGTGTCCTGTCTTGGAATAAGCACATGTTCAGAGACTAAAAAATCCAAAGACATGAATTCCTGGTGTCCAGTTATATACTGCAGGGGTTTGCCCTCAATCCTTGAATTTATACTTATCAGGAATTCTTTTTCCTGTTGGGAGCTTAGTTCCAATTCACCGTGTGAATAAATAAAAGACCTGTCCTTATTTAACGCAGTACAAAGTATAACCCCGGCTTCCAAAGCCGGGGCATCAATATCGACAGTTTTAAATTTTATGGCTGCATGCCTTAAAGCTTCAGTTACAGTCAATTCCAAACCTCCTGAAATTCAACCTGTTACCACCTGTCGGCGTTTTTGTCTTCAACCAGTACATTTTTTAATGCTTCTATTGCAACTTCCATCTGGCTGTCATCGGGTTCCCTGGTTGTAAAGTGCTGAAGTGCAAGTCCAGGTGCACTGACTATCTTCATTATTTTCCAATCGCTTCTTCCGGCAAACTTGATAACCTCATAGGATAAACCTGCAACTACAGGTAAAAGCAGCAGTCTTACAGCTATATTTACCAAAACGCTGCCCCAGCCTGTAAATGAAAACACCAGTATACTAATTATCATAACTACAAACAGAAATGCCGTTCCGCATCTTGGATGCTTGGTAGTGTACTTTCTAACATTTTCCACCGTAAGTTCCTCTTCATGCTCATAACAGTGAATAGTCTTGTGTTCGGCCCCATGGTACTGAAAAACTCTTTCTACATCCTTCATTTTTGAAATAAGGGCAATATAGCCCACAAAAATCGCAATTCTAAGCAGCCCTTCAAAAAGATTGTAACTAATTACTCCACCGGTCGACTTCTTGTTAAAATCCATCAGCCCGGCCAGTAGATTCGGAAGCAATATGAAAAAGCCGACGGCAAAAGCCATAGCTACTATTACCGAGAAGTAAACTACTGCATCCTTCATCTTGTCCCCGAATACCCTTTCAACAAATCTGTCGAACCTTGATTGACTTTGCTCTCCTTCATCCAATTCAACAAATTCAGCCGAAAACATCAGGGATCTAACTCCCAAAACCATTGATTCAAACAAGCCTACAGCTCCCCTGACAATCGGAAGCTTGAAAAATTTATGTCTCATTGCAAGGGTTTGAAGCGGTTTCTTGTCCACTGTAATTTCACCATCAGGTTTCCTTACAGCAATGGCTATATTTTCAGGGCCACGCATCATAACGCCTTCAATTAAAGCCTCTCCCCCAATACTCGTTTTCCTCATACTAATCTCCTATTCTAAAATGCAAACGCATTGAAATATTCTAACAAAAACAAAAAGGCTGAATATTATATATCCAGCCTTAAGTTTAACATGTTTATCGATATTTTTCAAATTAGTCTTTGTCAACTATTCCAAACTTTTTCTTAAACTTATCAACACGTCCACCAGTATCTATAAGCTTCTGCTTACCGGTAAAGAAAGGATGACATTTTGAGCATATTTCCACATGCAGAGTCTTCTTTGTTGAACCAGTTGTAAAGGTTTCACCGCATGCACATTTTACTACAGCTTCACCGTAATTAGGATGGATTCCTTCCTTCATATTTTCACCTTCTTTCAGAATGACTAATATTATATTAAACGTTTTTAATATTCTCTAAAAGTTATATTACCCATTGTATCAAGTCTTAGTATACAACCCGAAGTAATCATCGATTCACTTTTCGAGAGACAGAAGATATTTTAACATAAAACCCATTTATAAGCAAGTATTATTTATCTACAAACGTAACATTGATACTCTTTACGAATTCATCATTTGTTTTTGTCTGCATAAGTTTATTTATAAGCATCTCGGTTACTTCTGCAGTACCCATGTTGCTCATGGCTTTCCTGATTGCATAGATACTTTCGAGTTCCTTCTGGGCAAGAAGAAGCTCTTCTCTTCTGGTTCCTGACTTATTGATATCAATTGCGGGGAATATTCTCTTTTCAGATAATCTCCTGTCCAAATGCAATTCCATATTACCTGTGCCTTTGAACTCTTCGAATATTACGTCGTCCATTCTGCTTCCGGTCTCAATAAGTGCGGTTGCCATTATAGTCAGACTACCACCGTTTTCTATGTTTCTGGCTGCGCCGAAAAACCTTTTGGGCTTATGAAGAGCACCCGGATCCAAACCTCCCGAAAGAGTTCTTCCTGTAGGAGGAATAGTAAGGTTGTACGCTCTGGCGAGTCTGGTTATACTGTCAAGCAGGATAACAACATCCTTTTTCTGTTCTACCAGTCTCTGAGCCCTTTCAAGTACCATTTCCGCCACCTTGATATGATGCTCGGGTACTTCGTCAAAGGTTGAATAAATAACTTCACCTTTTATTGAGCGCTGCATATCGGTTACTTCTTCAGGACGTTCGTCTATAAGAAGAACAATAAGCTCCATTTCGGGATAGTTTGCAGTAATTGCATTTGCAACTTTTTTCAGAAGAATGGTCTTACCTGCTTTCGGAGGTGATACTATCATTCCCCTCTGTCCTTTTCCGATAGGGGCAATCATATCTATAAGCCTTGTGGAAAATTCTCTTGGAGTAGTTTCCAATGTAATTCTGGATTCGGGATAAATAGGCGTAAGATATTCAAAAGGAATTCTTTTTGAAGCAATGTCCGGCGGATCTCCGTTAACACTCTGCACATAAAGCAAGGCTTGAAATTTTTCACCCTCTTTTGGGATTCTGCCTTTACCTTTGATTTTATCACCTGTTTTCAGACCAAAACGTCTGATCTGTGATGGAGATACATATACATCCCTCGTACCGGATAAATAATTCTCGCTTCTAAGAAAGCCATATCCGTCCGGGAGAACTTCCAATACACCTTCAACAGGATCATCGCTTTCAATTTTTTCAAAACCGTTGTTTTGTTGCGGAACCCATTGTTCTTTTTTATGCTCAGCCTGTTTAGCAGCAAATTTCTCTTCCTGCTTTTCGATTTCCGGTTTATATTCGGTTTTTATTTCCTGAAATTCTTCTTTAATTGGAGTAATGATTTGTTCGGCGGGTAGTTTTTTTTCGATAACTTGATTTTCCGGTTCTTCAGTTTTAGTTTCAAGTTCCTTTGATGCCTTACTTGGTCTACCTCTCCTGGATTTCTTAAGTACAGGCTCCTCTGCAGGTTTATCTTCAACCGCAGCTATTTCATCCTGCTGCCCCGTGCCTTGTTCCGCTGGTTCTGCCTTGGCTCTGTCATCTATATTATCATCTTTGTTTTGGTCGGAAGTTGATTTTAGATCCATATCTGAAAGATTTAATTCAGGATTATCTTTTTTATCGGATTTATTCCCCTCAGCAAGAATCTTTTCCATTAATTCTTCTTTTCTGTATTTTGTGACGCTTTTAATGCCCATCATTTTTGCAATAAAGCGTAAATCTTCCAACGTTTTACTTTCAAGATTAACGTCTTCCATAGTCCACCACCTTAATTAAAAACATATTATATTTATTACCATTTTATAGGGAAAAATTCAAACAGATTAAACAAACTTAATCTCCTAAGTTACGAAGGAATAACTTGTTAGAGGAGGATTCATGAATTCTGCTTTCATGTGAATTATATCATCCGAAAAATAGCGTGTCAATCAGGAATTTGTCCTTACTGGTAACAGTTAAACTCAAACAGGCTTTTATATAAAAAATTGATAAAATTCGCATTAATTAAACTATTTTTTAATCATATCCGAGCTTTTTATAAAAGAGTTGCAATCAATTATTTCCATATTTGATGCCATATTTGCCAATGTTATTTCCCGTTTGGACAGTATGTCCTTCAGATCAACATTTGACGCTGCTGAAATTATCCTGCTTCCCTCACATCTTCTGCATCTTAAATGTATTTTATCCGGAAGCAGGGAAACTTCTATGTCTTTACTGCCGCATTCGCAGAAAAGTTCTCCATTTTCGGCTATATCATGCAGGTGGTTCAGAGAATCAAACATGACCTGTGTGTTATTGAAATAATTCTCATAACCGAACATGTTAATCAATTCATCAAGTTCTTTTTCAAAATAGTCTATCTTTTTTCTAACCTCTTCGTCATTACCGATAAAGCATAGCTTCATTCCGTTTTCAGGACAGGCTAAAATGTTTACACTATTATGAAGCAAGGCTTTTCGGCTCAAAACAAAAACATGGCTATTGCCGCAACTTATGCATGGTACATTAATTATCAGATTCCGTGTAGCATCTTTTTTAATTAGTACGGCTGATTTTCCGCATTTGCACTCGTACTTATAATCATCCTTATATGTCAATTCAAACAGTGAGATATTATCGAAAAATTCGAAAGCCCCACACGCTGAACATTTATACGCAATGGTTACACTTGCATTAAGCAACATAATCATACACCCCATATATAAATATTCGCTAACTGAAATAAAAATCCTTCTTGATATCAATATTTAGGACATCTTACCTAAATGAATTATTCCCATAATCCCATGAGTTTAATAAAAATAAAAATTAACTTAATATTACAATTATAAAAATGACACAAAAAAGACTGCGAAAATATGAAATATAATCATATTTTCCGCAGCCCGTTTTATTTTAGCTGATTATTTTTGACTCGAAATCTTATTGTATAATTGCGTACGGTCAAAATCAACACCTTTTAAAGGTATTTTCCGGTCTGTTTCAGGAGTTTTTAATAGGTTTACACCATCAGATTTTACGTCAAATTTAACTCCCGAGGTATATAGGATTGTCGGTGAAATATCCAAAAAGGATGCAACTTGCTTGTCTTCCTTGTATGTCTTATTATCAGGTGTTATTATAAACAGCGGAACAAATTCAAAATATTTGTCTCCCTCAGTAAATGATGCTTGTTGGTACTCGTCGGTTCTTATATTAGGTGTATGATCACCCCATATTAAAATATACGTATTTTTAAAATTGGCTTTTACCTTTGTAACAAATTCCTTCAGTGATTGGTCAACATAACTCATTGAATCAAAATAGTTGCTTACATTTTCATTATTCATTCCATTATATAAATTATTGTTGTAATAATTCCTCACATTTGTAAACGGACCATGGCTGGTCATTGTAATTGTATATGAAATAAAAGGCTGCTTCAGAGTTTTCAGTGTGTCTATTGTATAATTTAATACATCCTTGTCAGGTGCACCCCAGCCTACATTCTTCAAGTTCATCTTATTCATGTCATAAAACTGTTTGAAAGCCATTTTGGGGAAAGCGACATCCCTGTTAAAGAAATTGCCCCCGTTTCCGTGAAACGCCAACGCTTGATATGATTGGTTGGTTAGCTTCTTTATCATGGAATTAGGATAATTGTAATTGGATAGTTTCATTGCAGGGAAACTTGTCAGCGGCTGCGCACTGTTGATTATTGAAAATTCAACATCCGAAGTACCACCACCCATATGGTAGCTAAGTACATACGGGTAAAATATACTGCTGTTTGTAAGTGAATGCAGATAGGGCGCAATGTAATTACCCTTGTATTGTTTATTGATTACATTGGCATCCATTGATTCTACCTGGACTATAATAAAATTAGGTTTGTTTTCAGACTCATCCGTGTTGGATTGTTCTTTTCCGTACCTCAAGCTTTCTATCAATTTTTCATCGCTGCCATTCAAGCAAGTACTGATGACATTGTCTATAAATGTGCCATATCTCTCAACTATAGGAGACTCACCGGTATAGTTATCCTGCATGTATTGAAGGAAAGAGCAATTATTATTAAAATTGTTAATTTCCATTGCAAAAACTATACATAATGCTGCAACTGAAATTACAGTAACAAAGAATTTCAGTTTTTTCATAACTTCAAAGGCTTTTAAATACTTCATCACAACAAAAATAAAAAGTGGAAGGTCAAGAAATACTATAAGAAGCTGCGGACTTACAGGAGCAGATGAGTGTCCGGCGGCTGTCAAACCTTCGGTAAAAAGTGAAAAGAACTGATTGAAATGGATATAATTATGAAAGTACTGGTAATATGAGATATTCACCACTATATAAATGATCTGCAATATGTATAGTATTATAAATACAACTCTGGTTTTTATTTTGTATATAAGCGGATATATCATAAGCGCTAGAAGAAGGGTAAATTCAAATTTATATTTTAGTGTTTCAAAAGATTGGTTAGGCATGATAAAGTAATTAAAAAACGTTATCTTAATTACATTGAGTAGCAGGAAAATAAAAAGAACAATAACTATTTTATTATCCGCCTTGTCTTTTAGTGTGTCTCGCAGAGTTTTAATCTGCCTTGCGGCAAATGCCTTCATGATAGATTGTCCCCTTTCAATGGAAAACGGCCAGACTAGTTATTTGCTATTTTTAGGACCGCTGGTCGTAAAATCATATATCTTTTTTGAGATGGCTGCTATTACGTTTGCACCCTGATCCTCATCTATTTGATCGCTCATAACTGCCAAAACATATGGTGTATCTGTAAAAATTATTGCAACATCATTGAATACACGAATCTGGGTTCCTATTTTATGTGCTACTTTAACTGTGTCAGGCAATAGCGCTGGTATTCTGTCATTAAATTCAGTTTTCAGGAAATTATCCATCAATTCTTCACCTAAAGAACCCTCATTTAAATAAAAATCATATACAAGCTTCATATATAATCCCAAATCCTTCGGTGAGGAAATATTATCTTCATCATCGACTACCTTGCCTCCAACCTGCCTCATGTAGTCCTTCACATTATCCCGTCCAAGCAATCTGAACAGCATATTTGCAGCTACATTATCGCTTGCGGTAATTGAGAGCTTGGAAAGCTCCTTTACCGAGTATTCTGTACCGAATTTCTGATACTGAATGTCTCCAGTGCCTGTAGCGTCATCTTCCCTGGTATAGGCAAGTTTATCGTCCTCGTTTACGTCGCCTGATTTTATTTTCTGGTAAAGATACAGGTTTAAAGGCACTTTTGTAGTACTCGCGGCATCAAATTGGGTATCTTCATTTATACCGAACTCTTCTCCCGAGATCAGGTTATAATAATAAATTCCATACTTGCCTGTAAAACCGCTTATATAATTCTGTAATTCACTTTTAATTGGATTCAGGTCAAGCTTTTTAACATTATTGGAATTTCCGGCAGATGCGGCCGTTTCTTCATATGATTGTGACTGCGATGCCACAGTACTTGTTTTATCGGTTTTTGAGACAACATGATTATAGACCCAGCTGCCTCCAACAACAAGAGCAGCCAGTATCATCAAAAACCTGATCCGTTTAAGCCACAATATTCTTTTGCGTCTTCTCTTGGAAATGTACTTTTCCCGCCGTTTTGTCATGTGTGTTTACCTTACCGCTATCTGGAATCAGAACATTTTTATTTTTGGCTATATAGTCATACCCTGAATAAATGGTTACAATAACTGCTCCAAACATAATGATACTATCAATTTTTAAATCTGTAAACGTCGCAATAGGGTAGTTTTTAAGCAATGCAGCCAAAATGGCCACCATTTGTGTAATTGTTTTGACTTTTCCCCATATACTCGCAGATATTACAATACCCTCTCCGGCTGCAATAAGTCTGAGCCCTGTTACTATGAATTCCCTTGCAATTATTATAAATGCAACCCAACCCCATACATAGCCTCTTTGAACAAGAGCTACCAGAGCGGCTGTTACAAGGAGTTTGTCGGCTATGGGATCAAGGAATTTCCCTAAACGTGTAACCAACTGCCTTTTTCTTGCAATATACCCGTCAAGGCAGTCGGTACTTGCTGCTATTATAAATACCGAAGCTGCGATATAATTTCCGTAATCCATTATAAATGTATTAAGCTGTTCCAATTGAATTTTGGCGAAACTGAAAATACTTGACTGTATGACCCATTCGGGAATGGGCATTACAAAGATGAGAAAGACCGGTACTAGAAATATCCTTAATATCGTAATTTTATTTGGTAAATTCATTTTGACTCTCCCGTATAAAAGGTATCAGGGACACACCATCATACAATCGGGATACCTCACATTGGTGGAGGATTGTCGATAAGGTATGTCTTAATTCCCTGGTAAATAAAAATTAATATAATAGGCTTTAACTCATGTTTATGTATAGGGAATCCAAATGCAAATTGGATTCCTCTTTTTTACTGTTTAATAATCGTACTTACTCAATGCTTTCCTTCGCCCTTAAATATCCTTGTACCGAAATTAGGATATCCGTTGCCATCCCACTTTGCTACCTTGTCGGAAAAATCTTTAATTATAGTATTTGCCTGTTCCTTATCCAGTTTTCCTTCGTTTACTTTCTTTTCGATATGTGTTTTGAAATCTTTTAGCAGCAGATCTTTCTTTTGTGGAACGGTAAGCTTGTTGAACTCGTTTATATACCTGATTTTTGAATCAATTCTTGCAGTTATTTCGTCAGCCTTTTCCCTGCTGATTTTACCATCCTTCAACATGGACTGGACTTTTTCTTTTCTGCCCTGTAATGCTTTTATTGGGTCTTTGGCAAATTCCTCGGAAAACTGTTTAAAATCCTTTTCTCTGAATTGCTTTTTTTCAATCTTCGCATTATCGCCGCTTTTCGGTACACTTTTGCTGTCAGGGACTGCATAAACCGAAATAGTTGTAAAACTCAAGGCCAATATAACTGCTGTTACAATTCTGGTGATTTTCATTTTATCACCTCCTTCGCTACGCTTATTCTTCCCCGTTAATTAGTAAAAATGTTGTAAATATTGTGAACATTTTTTTAACTTTAAATGAAGGAGGCTTTTATTTATTTTTAATAAACTTCTATATAAAATGAAGTAAATTTCTTATACAATATTTGCATTTCTAAAGCCAAATGCAAATAGCATCAAATTAGTTTTACTTCATTTTATTACATCTGTAATAAGTTGTACTAAGTTCATTGAACATTTTATTATGTCCGGCCTTAGGGACATAATTAGTATTAGAATCTTAGTTCAACTTATATAAATCGTACTTATATATTCTAAAGTATATTTTTTTCTCATGTTATAATTAAGGGTAATTTGTAAACTTTTTGTTAACAAGTTATCTGTATCTTTGATAAATAAAACGGACAGTTTAACGCAACTGCCCGCTATGTTTTTTGCATATATCTTACCTTCAGAAAATTTGATTTTATAACTTTTTTCAACTTTAATTACCTTAAACTACTGTTCCATTTGTTTGCCAAGGAAGCCTGCAGCTGATTGTGCAAGTTTTGCTTCAACTTCGCCCATTCTTATATTGGGATCTGTTGAAAGCAGTATTACGGCACCAATCGGATCACCCTCGGAGATTATTGGAGATACCACCTGTGATGTATATTTTCTTTCTCCGGATTCTTCAGCAATAATTGAAATTGCTTTCTCCTCCGATGATTTGACAACTACTGTCGTTTTTTCTTCAATTACTCTTTCCAAATCTGCACTTAATGATTTTTCAAGGAATTCTTTCTTTGAAGCACCTGAAACTGCAATTATTGTATCTCTGTCTGCTATACAAGTAATATGGCCGCTGGTTTTATGAAGCGATTCG